>CAYWDW010000039.1:11721-14544 GCA_964457105.1 uncultured Heliobacteriaceae bacterium | reverse complement strand
CTGGCTTTCAAACGCGAACTGGCTGCCCGCGGACTGAAAGCTGACGTTCGTGCCAACAAGGCCGGGTGTCTGGATCAGTGCGAGTCGGGGCCGACGGTGGTCGTGTATCCCGAAGGCGTCTGGTATGGCGGTGTCAGGGCCGAAGATGTGGTTGAAATCATTGAGTCGCACATTATGAACAGGGTGCCGGTGGAACGTCTGAAAATGCGCGATGAGTAAAGAATGTGCAGGCCGGACTGATTCGTCTGGCGCTCCGGCAGTTCATTGAGAATGCAGGCTGGCTGTGGGCTATAATGACGAGGCCCTGCATCAATCAAACAGCTCTGATCCCCTGCGTGTGACCGGCCACGCTTCGTTCAGTCCTGCTTACACTGGAGAAGCCCCGATGGCAGATTCATTATCACAGGTTCTGGTTCAGGAACGAGAACGGTTGCTGCTGGCACTGTCGGCAAGTCTCAAAACCGAACTGGAGAAGAATCAGCAGCGCCGCATTGCGGTCAGCGATGTGCTGGGCGAGTTGCCGCGCATTTTTGATCTGGTCTGCCAGGAACTTGCGGCGAAGACGCCGGAGCGCAGCCGCCTGCGGTCGTCCACCGTTGCGCAGCAGCACGGCGCGCGACGGGTCGAACAGGGACTGGAGGTCGGCTTCCTGTTTCGTGAATTCAGCCTGATTCGCACCCTGATTGAAGAAGTCATCCGCAGCCAGGCGCAGACGCCGGATCTGGCCAGACTGTTCGATACGCAGTCACGGCTGAGTTCGACTCTGGAACACCTGCTTTATCTTGCCGTCACCACCTACACTCACAAACAGACTCAGGAATTGAGCGATCAGGCGCGCCGCGACGCGCTGACCAGGCTGCTGAACCGGGCGACTTTTGATGAATCGCTGAATGCCGAGGTGGAGCGCGCCTCGCGTTACAACCGCGAACTTTCGCTGGTGCTGCTTGATATTGATCGTTTCAAGCAGGTCAATGACCGCTTTGGTCATCAGGCCGGGGACGAGGTGCTGCTGAGCGTCGCGCGGATTGTGCAATCATCGCTGCGCCACAGTGACACGGCCTTTCGTTATGGCGGTGACGAATTTGCGGCAATCTGCCCGGAAACTCCGGGCGAGGTGATGGAGAGTGTGATGCGCCGCGTCGAAGCCAGCGTCCTCAGTTATTTTGCCGATTCGCCGGTCTCTGAAGAGTGCGGCATCAGTTGGGGCGTCGCTTCATTCCCGCTGGATGCGAACCGGGCCGCCGACCTGATGCGAATTGCCGATGAGCGTTTGTACGACTGCAAGAAGGCTCATCATCAGCGGCTCGATGAGCAGAAGAATGCGGCTGGTGAAAAGGCCGGGCAGGACCTGTCGCGAAGCTTTTCAATCTCCTCAGTGAAGACCGATCAATCGTAAACCACCTTGCCGCTCAGACCGAAATCACCTGAATTTCAGGGTCCACGTCCTGTTGCAGCATTGACTCAATCGCATAAAGCGTGCCGGCCAGCGAACTCGGACAACTGCCGCACGCGCCCTGATAACGAATCGTCAGCGCCTTGCCGTTGAGCGCCAGAATTTCCAGCCCGCCGCCATCCCCTGCCAGCCCCGGACGAATCCTTTCATCCAGCACGGCATTGATTTTGTCGAGCAGCAGGTTTTCACCGGGCGCAGCGAGCGGCACCGCCGCAGGCACCGCCGCCTGCGCCGACACCGCCGGAGCCGCGCGAATCGGTTCGGCCAGCTTGCGCAACATCTCTTCCCAGTTCACCTCGTCGTCCTTGTTGACGGTGATGAACCGATCCATATAAAAGACCGAGGTCACGTTGCCCACCGCAAAGAGCGACGAAGCCAGCGTGTCCGCCTGCGCCTCAAATTCATTCGTAAACGACCGCGAAAAGCCGCTCGTCACCGGTTCGCGCAGCACAAACTTGATGGCATTCGGGTTGGGCGTGTATTCAATATCAGCAATCTTCGGCATAATAACTCCTCACCATGATTATCATCAGCATCGGCTGAAATGCCGATTATACGGGGCGCGGCGAGGTTGTGAAAGCGGCGTCCGCCCGCCGGAGGAACAGTCGTGAAGTCACACACCAAATACCTGACCTTCAATACAAAGAAGCGGCGCGATTATCTCAACATCACCGATGAAGTTGACCGCGCTGTCGCTGAGAGCGGCGTACAGGAAGGCCTCGCGCTCGTGTCAGCCATGCACATCACCGCTGCGGTTTACGTCAACGATGCCGAAGACGGGCTGATTCAGGACCTTGATGAATGGCTCGAAAAGCTTGCGCCGATGCGGCCCGATTATCGCCATCATCAGACCGGCGAGGACAATGGTGACGCCCATCTCAAAAATCTGCTGATGCATCATCAGGTGCTGCTGCCGATTACCGGCGGAGAGCTTGACCTCGGCACGTGGCAGCAGGTTTACTACGCTGAATTTGACGGACAGCGACGCAAACGAGTCATTATCAAAATCATTGGTGAATAAAACCGGAAGCTTGCAAACCAACACCCCGCATGAAAAGTTTTTTCTGGCTGATCGTAACCATCCTGATTCCCCTGCCCTGGATGTTTCTGGCGCTGACCGGCGGCGGACATCATCTGAATCCCGGACTGATTTCATTGTTATCAGGCGTCGCCATTATCGGCGCAGCTTTTCTGCTGAGCTGGGGCGCCGAACTGGCTGAACGCGACATTCCGCGCGCGCTGGCGCTGATTGCGCTGGCGCTGATCAGCGTGCTGCCGGAATACGCCGTGGACCTGCACTTTGCGTGGGAGGCTGGAAAGAATCCTGAATAC
The DNA here is from genome assembly GCA_964457105.1 of uncultured Heliobacteriaceae bacterium. Taxonomy (GTDB): domain Bacteria; phylum Acidobacteriota; class Blastocatellia; order RBC074; family RBC074; genus DASRDU01. The sequence continues at coordinate 11,759 of CAYWDW010000039.1, read as the reverse complement.
AAGGCCTACGCGATTGCCAATATGACGGGCGCGAACCG
>CAYWDW010000039.1:5375-11711 GCA_964457105.1 uncultured Heliobacteriaceae bacterium | reverse complement strand
CGCATCCTGATTGGCGTTGGCTGGGCGCTGGTGGCCATCGTGTATTACTTTCGCCATCGCCGGAAGGAAATCCCGATTGACGAGTCACAGGGGCTGGAACTGAGCCTGCTGCTGCTGGCGACGCTCTATTCGCTGGTGATTCCGCTCAAGGGCACGCTGTCGTGGGTGGATGTGCTGATCTTTTTTGCGATGTTTCTCTATTATGCGGGCCGCGCCGCAAAGGGAGAAAAGCACGACGAGGATCTGACAGGCATCGCCGGTGAAATTGACCGGCGGCTGGGCAACGGCGCGCGGCGCGTGCTGGTGCTGGCGATGTTCGCCTTTGCGGGTTATGCCATCTGGCTGTCTGCTGAGCCGTTTGCCGAAGGCCTGGTGGCGATGGGCAAGAGTTATCACATCAGCGAATTTCTGCTGGTGCAGTGGCTCGCGCCGTTCGCTTCGGAATCGCCGGAAGCCATCATCGCGCTGCTCTTTGCCTGGAAGGGCAAAGGCTCAACCGGCATCGGCGCGCTGATCTCATCGAAGATCAATCAGTGGACGCTGCTCATCGGCGCCATCCCGCTGGTCTATGCCCTGTCAAAAGGCGTGCTGGAACCGATGGAACTGGATCACCGGCAAAAGGAGGAACTGCTGCTGACCTCGGCACAATCGCTGTTTGCCGCCGTCATCATCTCCGATTTCCGCTTTGCCCTGTGGGAAGCCATCCTGCTGCTCGTGCTGTTTTTTGCGCAATGGATTCTGCCCGTCGCGCTGCTGCTGCCCGGACTCAGCGGCACTGTGTCGGATGAAACCATTCGGTATTACCTGGCTTATGGTTATCTGGCCCTTGCGCTGCTGCTGCTGCTGCGCTCGCCTGTCCGACGACAGATGCTCTGGCGCGCGCTGCTGCTGCGAAGCTGACACGCCACATCAGTTATTCACGCTCCGGTGGCAAGCCGCATGATGGCTTCCTCGGTTGCGCTTGTGCCGGGCAGTTCACCGGCCACGCGGCCTTCGTGAAAGACGGCGATGCGGTCGCTCATCCCAAGCACTTCCGGCAACTCAGATGAAATCATCACCACCGCGCCGCCTGCGTCAGCGAATCGCCGCAGCAGGTGATGAATTTCCGATTTCGAGCCGACATCAACGCCGCGCGTCGGCTCGTCAATAATCAGCACGCGCGGCCTGGTCGCCAGCCATTTGGCCAGCAGCACCTTCTGCTGATTGCCGCCCGAAAGCGTGCCAGCCGGCTGTTCAGAATCAGGAGTTTTGATGGCCAGCTCACGCACGAATGAATCGCTCATCTGCCTTTCTGCCGCGCGACTGATCAGCCCGTTGCGACTGACGGCGGTCAGGTTCGACGCGACGATGTTGGCGCACACACTCTGCTGCAAAAACAATCCCTGATCCTTGCGATCTTCGGGCGAATAAACGATGCCCAGGGCAATTGCGTCATGCGGCGAATCAATCCGCACCGATTTGTCATCGAGCAGAATCTCGCCGGCCTCGCGCGTGAGATAACCAATCGCCGCCTGCATCGCTTCGCTGCGGCCTGAACCGATCAGTCCGGCAAGGCCCAGTATTTCGCCGCGGCGCACCTGCAAATTCACGTCGCGGCATTTGCCCCGCGCGCTCAGCCCGCGCAGTTCAAAGACCACCCTGCCGGTCTGCGCCGCTTTCGGCGGATAAAGCTGATCGAGTTCGCGGCCCACCATCATGCGCACCAGTTCGGCGGCGGCGGTGTCTGCGCGATGGCGTGTGCCGATGAACTTGCCATCGCGCAGCACCGTCACGCGATCAGCGATGCGAAAGATTTCATCCAGCTTGTGTGAAATGTAAACGATGCCCAGGCCGCGCGATTTCAGGCGTTCGATCATGCCAAAGAGCAGTTCGGTTTCGTGCGTCTCAAGCGACGAGGTCGGCTCATCCAGAATCAGCAGCCGCGCGTTGACCGAAAGCGCCCTGGTGATTTCGACAATCTGCCGCGAAGCCAGATTGAGCTTGCGGACCGGAGTGTCAGGGGCAATTCGCAATTCAAATTCGTCAAGCAGGACTTGCGCCTGCCGGTTGATTTCGCGCCAGTTGATCAGCCCGAAGCGGCGCGGTTCGCGGCGCACAAAGATGTTTTCAGCGACAGTCAGATTGGGCGCCAGGCTCAGTTCCTGATGCACGATGCTGATGCCGCAGGCCTGGGCTTCGGCGGGCGTTTGCGGATTGATCTCACGCCCATCAAAAATGATCGCGCCTTCATCGCGGCGCACGATGCCCGACAGAATTTTCATGAGCGTGGATTTGCCCGCGCCGTTTTCACCGAGCAGCGCATGCACTTCACCCGCGCGGACCGTGAAATCAACTCCGGCCAGCGCCCGCACGCCGGGAAATGATTTGGTGATGCCGCGCAATTCAAGCAATGATGCAGTCATGATTTTTTACCTGAAGGAAAGATCAGATCAGCCACGTCAACTGACGCTGATTTATCATCCGCTGGCGCGCACCTTGTCAATCCGGCGGGAATGAAGTTGCCTGGCGCAGGGATATATAACGGTGCAGTCGCAACGAAAGGAGAGCGAAAGTGAATCGCACAGCAGATCAGAAAGTCGGATTGATGGTGGCGCTGATGATTTCAGCTCTGGCCTTGTGCCTCGCGGCCTGCTCTGCGCCAGCAGGAAAGCCATCATCCAGGACCGCCGACAGCGGCGCGCCGCGCGGGATGTTCGATCACGGCAGCCTGGATAACATTCTGGCGACTTACGTCAATGACAACGGCTGGGTTGATTACGCCGGATTGCGAAACAATCGCGCGGCGCTGAATGATTACGTGAAGTCGCTGGCTGTCGCGTCGCCGTCGCAGTTTCCGAACGATGCCGAGCGGCTGGCTTTCTGGATGAATGCTTATAATGCCGTGACGCTGGCCGCGGTGCTGGATGACGTTTACCAGAAACAGCAGAGCGTGCAGGCAGTGAAGGGGTTTTTTGACACGAAGAAATATCGCATCGCAGGCGAAGAGCTGACGCTGAATGAAATCGAAAAACGCGGGCGCGAACTCAAAGACCCGCGCATTCATTTCGGCGTCGTCTGTGCCTCGACAAGCTGCCCGAAGCTGCAACGCTTCGCTTACACGGGGCCGCAGCTTGAAGCGCAGTTGAGCCGCATCACCCGCGAATTTCTGACTGATCCGTCACGCGGACTGCGCGTTGATCGTGACCGCAACGAAGTTCATCTGTCTTCGATTTTCAAATGGTACGCGGGCGATTTCACGATGTCGTCATCAGTGCTGGCCCGCGTCAAAGCCGAAGTCTCAGGCAGCGAAGTGCTTGATTACGTCAGCAAACAGGCGCCTGCCGAAGTCGTTCAGTTCATCGTCGAACAGCGCCCGACGGTGAAATACATTGATTACGACTGGTCGCTCAACGCCCAGGAAACACACCGGTGAAAGACAACGCAAGTGGTTGAAGTTCAGCTTGCAAATCCGCAGTCTCAGCTCACTGCAACGGCAGCGCGCCCCGGCGTGGCGGTCATCATTCCGGCTTACAACGAAGAGAAATCCATCGCCTCGGTGCTGCGCGCCATTCCCGCCGCGTGGGTTGATGAAATGATCGTCGTTGACAATGGCAGCACCGACGCGACGGTGCGCATCGCCCGTGAACACGGCGCGGTTGTGATCGCAGAACCGCGAAGGGGCTACGGCGCTGCCTGCCTGTCCGGCATTGCCGCGCTGCCTGAACAAGCTGAAATCGTCGTCTTTCTCGATGCCGACTTCAGCGACTTTCCCGAAGAGCTGGACCGGCTGCTGACGCCGATTCTTGAAAACAAAGCCGACCTGGTGATCAGCACGCGCACGATGAATCAGGCGGCACGCGCGGCGCTGACGCCGCAACAACGCTGGGGCAACCGGCTGGCGACAACGCTGATTCGCTGGCGCTTCGGGTTTCGCTACACTGACCTCGGCCCGTTCCGCGCAATTCGCCGCGCGGCGCTTGAAAGAATCGGGATGACTGATCGCAATTTCGGCTGGACGGTTGAAATGCAGATCAGAGCCATTCAGCACCATCTGCGCATTGTCGAAGTCCCGGTCAGCTATCGCGTGCGCATCGGGCGCTCAAAGATCAGCGGCACCGTCAAAGGCACAGTCCTCGCCGGGGCGAAAATTCTCTGGACTATTTTCAGGTATGCCATTCGATGAAGACTGATGCGGCAAATGAGCGACGCGGCGACACGGTATCGCGGCGACACCGTGTCACGGCGAATCCTTCTTTATCGCCGCGTCTGCTCCTTGTCGCACTCATCGCTTCTGAAATGCTCTACCTCGCGCTGCTGCGCTTCAAGGCCGTCAACGGCGCGCGTCCGGTGCTGACATTTCTGGGAATACTGGCGGCGCTCTTTGCGATTTATGGAATGGCGGCGCTGGTCATCAGCAGGCTGAACGAACAGCGCAGCGTGTTCTTTGTCATTGCGGCTGGCGCGGTGTTGTTTCGGCTGACGCTGCTGCCTGCCGGGTTGCCGCACGATGCCGGATGGAAGGAGATGATGGCCGGATTGCGTGCTGACGTGCGCGGCGAGGCGGTCGCTTACGAACGCTTTCAGCTTTACGATGCTGACCTCTGGCGTTATCTGTGGGATGGTCACGTTCAGGCGCAGGGCCTCAATCCTTATCTGTTCGCGCCGACGAATGAGCGGCTGAATGAACTGGCCGGGTCCGAAGTCTGGAGCGCGATTCGTGACAACATCAATTACGCCGGGACGCCGACGATCTATCCGCCGCTGGCGCAGATGATCTTTCGTTTGTCGCACACGATTGCGCCGGGCAGCGTCGTGGTGCTGAAAGGCCTGATGGTATTGTGCGACCTGCTGGCGGCGCTGCTGCTGGCGCTCGCGCTCAGGGCATCCGGGCAGCGAGTTTCGCTCGTACTGCTTTACGCCTGGAATCCGCTGGTCATTAAAGTTTTTGCCGGCAGCGGGCACATTGACGCAGTGCTGGTGGCGGCCATTGCGGCGATGGCTTATTTCATCGTGCGACGCGCGCCAGGGCTGACTGCCGCAGCTTTCGCGGTGGCAATTCTGACAAAGCTCAGTCCGGTGGTGCTGCTGCCGTTTGTCATGAAACGCATCGGCTGGCGTTACGCGATGCTGACCGGAACGATGGTCATTGCGGGCTATCTGCCATTCGCTGGCGCAGGCGCGGCAATGTTTGCCGGCTTTCGGCAGTTTGCGCGCGAATGGCAGTTCAATGCCGGGCCGTTTGCGCTGATGCAGTGGCTGGCTGGACTGCTGGTTACTGATTCGGGAGTGCTGGCGCGGGCGGTTTGCGGCCTGATCGCCATTGCCGTAACTGGGTGGCTGGTCAGCGCTGATGACGGGCGGCGCGAAAGTTTTCCGCGCTATGCAGCGCTCTCGCTGGGCGCGCTGCTGCTGCTCAGTCCGGCGGTGATGCCCTGGTATGTGACGTGGCTGCTGCCGCTGGCGGTGCTGGCCGGGCAGCGCATCTGGATCTGTTTTGCGGTGCTGGTCTGCGCCGCGTTTCTGGTTATGATTGATGAAACCGAGCGGGCATGGGCCTTGTGGCTGGAATATGGCGCACTGGCTTTGCTGGGCATGATTGAATTGAAGCGCGCATGGTCACAACGCACCTCAATGCTCGTCACGACTGAATCAACTGTTTGAGAAGCGATTTCGGAGGACTCGAAAAATGAAACACGTCTTTGGTTTGTTATTCCTGATGCTGCTGTCAACTGCCGCATTTGCCCAGGGCAGCGGCTCAAGCGGCGGCATCGCCTCGGCCCGTGCTGAACGCCCGTTTGCCATCACGAAAACCGTGATGGGCAAAATCACCGAAATCAAAAGTTCAGACAGGCTCGTCATTGTCCAAGACAGCAAAGGTAAAAAGTACGAGGTCAAAATTGACAAAAAAACAAAATTCAGCGCCGCCGCCACGTCAGAAGCGGGCGGCAAAAAAGACTTCGGCTTCGATGATTTGCAGACAGGTCAGATGGTGAAGGTGGTCTTCCGCGAATCCGACAAGACCGCCACAACGCTGCACCTGCGCGCGGCTAAAGCCTGAAGCCGCAAAGCATCAATGGGGATGGGAAATCAGGAAGAGGGATGACGAAACAGATGGAAATAACGGAAAGGTTCTGACGCTGTTCAGCATTGCTTTCTGTCTGTTCCGTTATTTCCGTCTGTTCCGTCATCTCTCTTCCTGCTTCAATGTCATTGCCCCGACAGGAGCGTCATTCAACAGCCGGGGCTGGGGTGCTGAGAATTTCAATGATGGTCAGGTCATCACGTAACAGATGAAGGTGCCTGGATGCGTCATCTCAAAACAATTCTGCTGATCGTGATTGCGCTGGCGGTGGTGGC
>CAYWDW010000039.1:0-5275 GCA_964457105.1 uncultured Heliobacteriaceae bacterium | reverse complement strand
GGATGCGTCATCTCAAAACAATTCTGCTGATCGTGATTGCGCTGGCGGTGGTGGCGGGGCTGGCGTTGCTGCCGGTGCGGGACTGGTTTGCGCAGCTTCAGGGCTGGATCGCGCAGCTTGGCGCAACCGGCCCGATGGTGCTGGCGGCGGTTTATGTTGTGGCGACCGTGCTGCTGATTCCAGGCAGCGTGCTGACGATTGGCGCAGGCACTTTGTTTGGTTTGTGGGTCGGGGCGCTGACGGCTCTGACTGGCGCCAATCTGGGCGCGCTGTGTTCATTTCTGCTTTCGCGCACGCTGCTGCGCGAACGGGTGGCGAAGTGGGCTGAAGCGAATCCGAAATTCGCCGCGCTGGATCGGGCGATTGGCGAATCGGGATTCAAAATGGTCTTTCTGTCGCGGCTGAGTCCGGCCTTTCCGTTTGTGCTGCTCAATTACCTGCTCGGTCTGACGAAGGTGCGCACGGGCGCGTATGTGCTGGCCAATCTGCTCGGGATGTTGCCGGGCACATTTCTTTACACGTACCTGGGCGTGGCGGCGCGCGAAGCCCTGGGCGATGCATCAGCCGATGCTGCCGGGCCGTACAAACAGATTCTGACCTGGGTTGGACTGGCCGCGACCATCGGCGTGGTGGTGCTGGTCACGCGGGCGGCGCGAAAGGCACTGACCGATACCGGAAAAACTCAGACGATGACACCGGCGGCGGAGGCGCAGTAATGGCTGCTTTGATTGATGACACAACTCGCGCGGCTGACGTGTGGCCGCAGCAGATCGGGCAGATGACCATCGCCGGTGATCCGCACGATCAGGCGCTGATTGAAAATGTGCATCCGCCGCAATGGATCAATCCGACGCCGACAGGCACATACAATCTGGTTGTGATCGGCGGCGGCACAGCGGGTCTGGTCAGCGCGGGCGGCGCGGGCGGCCTCGGCGCCAAAGCGGCGCTGATTGAAGGCGCACTGCTGGGCGGCGATTGTCTGAATGTCGGCTGCGTGCCGTCAAAGGGCGTGATTCGCGCTGCCCGCGCTGTCTATGACGCGCGGCAGGGCAGCGAATTCGGCCTGCACCTCACCGCAGAACCTGCCGTCATCTTTGCCGAAGCGATGGAACGCATGCGACGGCTGCGCGCTGAAATTGCGCCGCACGATTCGGCGCAGCGGTTCAGAGATGAATTCAGGGTTGATGTTTACCTCGGCAACGCCAGGTTCACCGGGCCTGCGACGGTTGAAGTCAGCGGCGTCGAACTCAGGTTTGACCGCGCTGTGATTGCCACCGGCGCGCGCGCCGCTGATCCGCAGATTCAGGGGCTGAAGGAAACGGGTTATTACACAAACGAAAATATCTTCACTTTGCAGAAACTGCCGCGCCGGTTGCTCGTGATCGGCGCCGGGCCGATTGGCTGTGAACTGGCGCAGGCGTTTCGGCGCTTCGGCAGCGAAGTTACAGTCATCACCAACGGCGCGCAGATTATGCCGAAGGAAGACGCTGACGCCGCCGCCATCGTGCAGCGTCAGTTGCAGCGTGAAGGCGTGCAGTTTGTTTTCAATGCCAAAGTCCTGCGCGCCGAAAAGCGCGGCGCTGACAAAACGCTGGTCATAACCGAACGCGACGGAGAAAAGACGATCAGTGGCGACGCGATTCTGATTGCCGTTGGCCGCGCGCCGAATGTCGAAGGACTTGGCCTTGAAGCCGCCGGGGTGAAGTATTCAGGGGAAGGCGTCGCCGTCAGCGACCGGCTGCAAACATCGAACCCGCGCATTTATGCGGCTGGCGATGTCTGCTCGAAATACAAGTTCACGCACGCTGCCGATGCGATGGCGCGTCACGTGCTGGCCAATGCCTTCTTTTTCGGTCGGCGCAAAGCGAGTGAAATTGTGCTGCCCTGGTGTACCTTCACCGATCCTGAAGTCGCGCACGTCGGTTATTATGAAGCCGAAGCACAACACGCAGGTTATGACGTGGCGACGATCACACAGCCATTTGCTGACGTTGACCGCGCCATTCTGGACGGCGAAACCGAAGGCTTTGCGCGTGTGCATTACGACCGCAAAACGGGCCGGATTCTCGGCGGGACGCTGGTGGCGCGCCACGCCGGAGAGATGATCGGGCAACTGACCCTGGCGATGACGACCAGGCAAAAGCTCAGCGCGCTGTCAGCGACTATTCAGCCTTATCCGGTGCAGGCCGATGCGCTCAAAAAAATCGGCGATGCTTATTTGCGCACGAAGCTGACGCCGACCGTGAAAAATCTGTTCAGCAAATGGTTCGCGTGGCGTCGAAGATAGCAGCTTCAGCCGCGAATCAGCGCGGATGATGACGCAAGCCGGTGCGGGTGTTCGTGGCGCTGCCGGAGGCTTTGTATGAATTCAATCTATTACGTGATGACCTTTCTTTGTCATCGCACCTGTCAGCACTGTTACGAAGACCGTTTTCGTCCTTACTCCGGCGAGGCCCTGCAGCGCGTGGTGAATGAAAGCATCCGTTGTCATCCGCGCATTATCGAAAACCTGCCGGATCGGCTGACTTATCTTGACCTGAACGATTGCGACGCTGACACCGGACAGCCAAAAGAAAAGCCCGGTCACATCATTCTGGCCGGCGGCGAAATTCTGCTCGACCAGGTGCGCGAGCGTGTGCTGTATTCGGGCCTCGAACTGCTGCATCGCAAGTATGGCCGCGACCAGCGCGTCATCATTCAGACCACGGGCGACCTGGTCAATGAACGCCTCGTTGACGAATTACTGGAACGTCATGTCTGGAAGATCTCAGTTTCCGGCATTGACGCCTATCATCAGGGCCTGGAAACAAAGGACGCGCAGGAAAAACAGGTCGCCAGGCTGACGCGCATCTTTGAATCACGCGGAATGAAATTCGTTCCGCTCGGCCCTGGGCAAAGCGAGCGCGAAGATAACGCAGGCCGGTACTTTCATTTCTTCGGCGCGACTGAGGACGCCTGGATCGGGCCGCTGTGGCCGCGTGGCCGGGCGCGGCAGAATCAGTTGTCAACCGCCACGCTGAAGGACAATTTCTGCAACCGCTGGTCAGGCGCGCTCAATTTTTTGCAGTACCGATACAACGGCTCAGAGGTTTCGATTGAACCGAACGGCAATGTCTATCCGTGCTGCATCAAGACGAAGCTGCCGATTGGCAACCTGCTTGAAGACCGGCTGGAAACGATCATTGAACGACTGATCGGCAATCCGGTTTACGAAGCTCTTTCGATGGGTCATCCCGAACGCATGGGGATTTCACACGGCTGGACGATGGAAAAGTTTATTGAGAAATCAACGATCGGACTGCCGTCGGGAAAGCTCTATCAGAATTTCTGCGTGGGCTGCGATGCCTTTCACGAAGAGGTGCTGATGCCGCTCGTGCAGCTCAGGCGCAGGACTGAGGTGTAAGCAGAGAATATCACTGTTCTCGTTTGATTCCGGCGAGCCGGGTTTCTTCAGCGCGCTGAAACTCATCGCGCCAGCGTTGCCTTTCCATCAACCATTCCTCACGCTCTTTGTTTCGCTCAGTCGCGCGCAGCGTTTTATCGTTCAGGTACCGCTGTCCTTTGATTTCAGAATTCTGCAACGAATCAGCCCACGCTCGTAACTGACGCGAAATACTTTCCGCGAGCGATTTCAAATTTGAAATCTGAGATTTGAGATCGGAAAGAAAGGCGAGCTTTTCAAACAGACAGAGCATCGAACGAACTTCACCCGCCGAACCGCGAGCGATGTAAATATAAAGTCAGCAGTTCCTGCGTCGTCCCGCGCTCAAAGCCTTCGGCAATGTTGTTGGAAACAGAAACTGCTGCCCGTTCGATCTGATCGCGCAGACTGCTTTGTCCCTTGAATTGTGGCCGCGCAATCAGTTCATAAACTCCGACCGCCAGTTTGATCGCGTCTTTCCAGACAGGCAAATCCTCAAAGCGTTCGTATGTCATGTTCTTTCTCTCCAGTCTCAAATTTTCAATCTCAAATCTCCAATCTCAAATTTCAAATCACTTCCCCAGCAGCGCCTTCACCTTTGCCGACAGACGACTGGCGAACAGGAAGCCTGTCAGGCGCAGCAGCAGCGATTCAGTTTGTGCGGTATAGGGAAACCAGATTTGTTCGCGCTTCAGGCCGAAGCGGTCGGTGATGATGACCTGTTCGTGACAAAACCGCTGCATGCCGTGCGCGCCGTGACGTTTGCCGATGCCGCTTTCCTTGAGGCCGCCGGACGGCGCATCGGTCACGGCAAAACCGACGATGACATCGTTGACGCAGGTAATGCCGGCTTCGACCTCGGCGGCCAGGCGTTCGCCTTTCGTTTTATCCGTGGTCCACACGCTCGCGTTCAGGCCGTAAATCGAATCGTTCGCCAGGCGCAGGGCTTCGCGTTCATCTTTGACGCGCATAATTGGCAGCACCGGGCCGAAGGTTTCTTCAGTCATAACCTTCATCGAATGATCCACGCCCGCCAGCACCGTCGGCTCAAAAAAACTGCCGGACAGGTTCGGGTTGCGCCGTCCGCCGGTCAGAATCTGAGCGCCTTTCGCGGCGGCATCGCTCAGGTGATCCTCAACGGTTTCGACCTGTTTCGGAAAAGTCATGGCACCCACGTCAACGCGCCTGTCGCTCGCGGCTTCGGCGGCGTCACTGCCCTGGCGCAACTGCGTGGTCTTTTCAACCACTCGCCGGGTGAATTCATCAGCGATGGCGTCTTCAACATAAACGCGCTCGACCGAGATGCAGACCTGGCCTGAATTGGTGAATGCGCCCCACACCGCAGCGTTGGCGGCGCGTTCAAGGTCCGCATCCCTGAGTACAATCATCGGATCCTTGCCGCCGAGTTCCAGGCTGACCGGGATCAAACGGCGCGCGGCGCGTTCGGCAATCATCCTGCCGGTGCGCACGCTGCCGGTGAAAGCGATCATGTCAGTTTCGTCAACGAGCGCGCCGCCCGTTTCGCCATAGCCATTGACGACCTGCAGGATGTCAGCCGACAGTCCGGCATTCACAAACGCCTGCTGCAAAATTTCGCAGCCGGTCCTGGCAATCAGCGGCGTCCATTCAGAAGGTTTGATAATCACGGCATTCCCGGCCATCAATGCCGGAATTGCTTCGCCAATCGTCAGAATCAGCGGAAAGTTCCAGGGCGTAATCAGGCCGATGACACCGCGCGGCTGGTAATGAACGGTGACTTTCTTGTTGCGCATCAGGTGCGGCGTGATGTGGTGCGGTTTGAGAAAGCGGCGAACGTTCTTTGCATAAAACGTGATGACATCGCAGACATAGGTG
>CAYWDW010000038.1:0-14679 GCA_964457105.1 uncultured Heliobacteriaceae bacterium | reverse complement strand
CCCGACCGTTTGCCGAACGAAATGGTCATCACTGCCGCGATTGAAAAGATGGCGAAAGACCTGATCGCGCTGCGCCAGGCGCCGGTCATCGAACCTTACACCGGCCCCGCGATTCTGTCGGGCCGGGCGAGCGGCGTTTTCTTTCACGAAATCTTCGGCCATCGCATCGAAGGCCATCGCCAGAAGGACGAAAACGGCGGCCAGACCTTCACCAAACAGGTCAACAAGCCGATCCTGCCCGCGTTCATTTCCGTTTACGACGATCCGACGCTGCAAAAGCTGCGCGCCGACGAAGGCGAAATTGATCTGAACGGCTATTACCAGTTCGATGACGAAGGCGTGAAGACTTCGCGCGTGACGGTAGTTGAAAAGGGCATCCTCAAAAACTTTCTGATGTCGCGTTCGCCGATCAAAGGCTTCCCGAATTCAAACGGGCACGGGCGCAAATCCGCCGGACTGCGCGCCGTCGGTCGCCAGGGCAACCTGATCGTCGAATCGTCGCAAACGGTCAGCGAAGCGAAGCTGCGCGAGATGCTGATTGCCGAATGCAAAAAGCAGGGCAAGCCGTTCGGCCTGATCTTCAGCGACATTTCGGGCGGCTTCACCAACACGAGTCGCGGCGGCACGCAATCATTCCAGGTCACGCCCGTGATGGTGTACCGCGTCTTCACCGACGGGCGGCCCGATGAACTCGTCCGCGGAGTTGATCTGATCGGCACGCCGCTCGTGTCGTTCAGCAAAATCCTCGCCACCAGCGACCGCCAGGAAGTCTTCAACGGCGTGTGCGGCGCCGAATCCGGCTGGGTTCCCGTCTCAGCCGTCGCGCCGAGCATCCTGACCGCGCAGATCGAAGTGCAGAAGAAACCCAAATCGAATGACCGGCTGCCGATTCTGCCGCCGCCCGATCAGGAAAAGGCGACCGGGAGATAATTACTTTTCGCCTGGTAATTCGAGAGGTTTACACCAATGCCCCGCAGCCGAATCGAACGAATCAGGGAAAAGATTCGATTGCGCGAGTACGATATGTCGGCTCACGCCATGGAAGAGATGGCTGAAGACAACCTGACGATTGAAGATATTGAAGGCGCGGTTCTCAATGGGACTATGGCCAGAGTTGAAAAAGATGATCCGCGCGGAACAAAGTATGTAGTGACCGGGACAGGGCTGGATGAAGAAACGCCGATTGGCGTGGTCGGTCGTTTTGCCAGCACCGGACGTTTTGTGATTGTTACCGTCTACGAGGTCACTGACATTGAGGGTACGATATGAATTACGGCTACCGATGCGAATATTGCGAAGGCACAGTGCGACCAAAGCGGGTTGAGCGCGAAGCCTTCAAACACAGAGACGGGTTCATCATTCTGGAAGATGTCACGATTGGCGTGTGTGATGTGTGCGGTAATCGTTATTACAGCGCAGAGATTCTGCATACCGTCCACGCCATTGCGACCGGGACGCTGATACCGGAAAGAACTGAAATGGTTCCGGTCGCACACGCATCCTGATCAGCCAGCGCGACGCGCCAATCCTGCCACCGCCAGGTCAGGAAAAACCGACGGCGGGACAGAGAGACAAAGGGACAGGGAGATGACCGGGGATGAAGGAGAGAGAAAAACTCAGAGAACATTTTGTCAGCCATCCCGTCTCGGTACGGCTGCTCAGTCTGGTAAATCATCTTGCCCGCGTTGAGTCACAGGCAGATGATCCGGCGCAGTCTGAAGCAGTTCAGAAAGTGATCCGGGAAAGCATGTTTTTCATTGAATACATCGTCCCTGATGTCGAACTGAATCTCCAGGTGGAACTTGTCGAGCTTCAGCGACTGCTCGCGCGCTGGTATCACCACTGGGCAGAGATTGAGGCAGATGAAGCGCAACGGAAAGCTGTGGCGGAACAGGCTGGCGAATGGTCGCAGCGAGCGCGGCAAGCAGCCGAACTTTTGCAACCTGCGCGCGAGGTTGCCTGAGCGTGATGAGCGCAACACAGAAGCTGAAGTCGAATGACTGAGTGCCTGTTCAAGGGAGATGACCGCGGATGATTCATATCATTCGTTCACACGCGACACCGGAACAGCTTGAAGAAATGCTGGCAGCGTTTGAAATCACGATCAAAGTTGTCGTTGATATTCAGCGCGGAATCCTGGCGGGCGGCGGCAGAGCGCACTCTGACTGTGAAGAAGCGCTGCTCAAAGATGGCAGCCAGCAAAGGGATTTGTAGGGAGCGAACTGGCTGCCTGTTCCCAGGGATGTGCAGTTTGAGTCTCTGATCAACATTCGACCGGGGCAAAACAATTATGGGATGACGATCTCTGACCCGTTGCTTCGTCGGCAGGTTGAGGAAGTCGTCAGACAATTGCTGGAGGGAGTATGAAAAATCGTGACGCGCTGCGGGAACGATTCAAGCGTGAGCCGTTAGCAAACAAACTTGGAGAACTCGCCGTCAGCCTTTCACTGTTCGCCTCATTCAGCGCCGATCATGCAGACCATCGTGAAATTGCCAGCGGCTTGCTGAATGAACCGGTCTGCTATGCCGAATGGACCGCGCCGGACACAAGCACGGAGCTTCAGGCTGAACTGACAGAGATTCATCAACAACTGACCCGGTGGCAGCAGAACTGGGAAAGCATCTGGTCAGATGAGACCCGGAAGCAGGCAGTCATCACACAGGCGCGGGCATGGTCAGAACACCTGCTGGATGTCTCAGGACTTTTACAACCTGCGCGCGAGGTTGCCTGATGCCATTGGTATAAATCCATGAAATACCTCAACCAATCTTTGATTTTCCTGTTACTGACTACGGCTGTGAGCTTCGCGCAGGCTGATCCGCTCGAATACCCGGCGAAGCTTTTCAACAGCGGCAATTTTGATGGGGCGATTCAGGAACTGGACAAGCTGCTGGTCAGAATGCCGAACTTCCCTCCTGCGCTGACGCTGCGCGGCAATGCGAAAAAAAGTAAAGGCGACCTGGAAGGCGCGCTGGCCGATTTCAACCGGGTGCTGGAAATCAATCCGAAGGGTGTGCTGGCGCTTTACGGGCGCGGCGCGATTCGCTTTGACAAGGGCGACAATGATGGCGCGATTGCTGATTTTGATGCGGCCATTGCCGTTCAGAAAAACATTTACATGATCTGGCAGGGACGCGGGCAGGCGCGGCGCGCCAAAGGCGACATCGTCGGCGCAGTCGAGGATTTCACCCGCGTGATCGAACTCAGGCCGGAATTTGTTGAAGCCTACGCCAATCGCGGCGAAGCCCGGCAGCAACTGGGCAAGCTGACTGAAGCCCTGGCTGATTACACAAAGGCCATCGAACTAAACCCGAAAGTTTACGTCCTCTATTACAACCGCGCCGGGTTACGCGCCATCAACAAGGATTCTGACGGAGCCATTGCCGATTACAGCAAAGCCATCGAACTGAATCCGCAGGATGCCGACTGCTGGCTGCAACGCGCTATCGTGCATTACGACAAAGGCAATTACGCACAGTCCATCAGCGATTACAGCAAAGCCATTGAACTCAGCCCGCAATCCGCTGAGGCTTATGCCGGGCGCGGAATTGCGCTGCTCTGGCAGATGAAAGATGCTGATGCCCGGAAGGATTTTGATCAGGCACGCAAACTAGATCCGGGCATGAATGATGCTTTGAAGAAGCGCATTGAATATGCCACCTTCAAACGGAATCAGAAGAAGTAACCGATTGCCCCAGAACTTACCTCTCCATGAAAAGATCTATTCGCTGCTCAGTCCGCACCACTCTCTCACTTGCGATCACGCTGTTACTGATCTGTACTCCTGCCATTGGCCAGCAACCGCTAAAGCAGGCTGCTGACTCCGACATCGTGATGAAGGCGATGCAGGATGAGCTGAAACGCTCGGTCGAAAAGCTGCAGCTCAAAGACCTCGACAAGCCTTATTTCATTGAATACGAGATTGCCGATGTCGAAAGCTTCACGGCGACGGCGGCGTTTGGCGGGCTGCTTTATTCAAACCGCGATCACGGGCGGGGGCTTTCGGTCGAGGTGCGCGTGGGCGGTTACGATTTTGACAACGAGCCGACGGGCTATCCGTCGCAGCTGGTGATCGAGGATGATTACAACGCGCTGCGGCACGATTTGTGGCTGGCGACGGATGCGGCTTATCGCGGGGCGGTTGAGACGCTGGCGCGCAAGCGGGCGTTTCTGAAAAACCGGACGGAAGATGAAAAGATTCCTGACTTCTCGCAGGAAGAACCCGTCACGCTGCTGGCCGCGAAACAGCAGCTCACGCTGGATGAAAAGAAGTGGGCCGACCAGGTGCGTGAGTGGTCGGCCATCTTCCGCGAGTTTCCGACCATCAGTCAGTCGAGCGTGTCTTTGCAGGTGCAGTTGTTCCAAAAATACCTCATCAACAGCGAAGGCACACGGGTGCGGCGGCCTGCGCTGATCGTTTCATTGTCGGCCTCGGCTTACACGCAGGCGGCTGACGGCATGTGGCTGAGTCACGGCACGGGCACACCGGCCATGAGCCTTGAGCAGTTGCCTTCGGCAGCAGAATTCGCAAAGGCGATTCGCCAGATGGCGCAGGAACTGACGGCGCTGCAAAAGGCTCCGGTGCTTGATGAAAATTATCTGGGGCCGGTGCTCTTTACCGGACCGGCGGCGGCTGAAATGTTTTCGCAACTGCTCGCGCCGGAACTGTGCAGTCAGCGGCCTTCGGTCGGTGCGCAGCAGGAAGATTCAAGCAGCCTCTTTAATCGCATCAATCGCCGCGTGCTGCCGCCGTTCCTGTCAGTTTATGACGACCCGACGCAGCAGAAGCTTGGCAGCCAGGAACTGCTCGGAGCTTTCCCGGTTGATGACCAGGGCGTGACGGCGCGGCGCGTCTCGCTGATTGAAGAAGGCATTCTGAAAAACCTGCTGATGTCGCGGCGACCGCGTAAAAACGTGCTGCAATCGAACGGGCACGGGCGTTCGGCCTTTGTCGGCGGGGCGGCGACCTCAATCGGCAATCTGTTCATCGAGCCGAAGAACGGCAAAAGCTACGACGAACTCAAACAGGAACTGCTGCGCACCTGCAAACTGCAAAGCCTGCCTTACGGCGTGATCGTCAAATCGCTGAGCGGGCGCGGCGGCGGCAGAACGCTGTCAGAGCCGGTGCTGGCTTACAAGGTGTATGTTGAGGACGGGCGCGAGGAACTGATGCGCGGCCTCAATCCGGGCGAACTGACGCTGAAAGATCTGCGGCAGATTCTCGCCGTCGGCAATGACCGCTATGTTTACAATCAGGTCGAAAGCGGCGGGCGCAACGGTGGCGGCATTGCCACCAGCATCGTGACGCCCTCGGTGCTGGTTGAGGAGCTTGAACTGAAAAAACCAGTCGGCACACAACAGAAACCGCTGCTGCTGACCCATCCGTTTTTCAATCAGTAACCATCAGTCAGACATCAGTTCTGAATGACCATCAGCGATGAAAGCCCCGCATCATCAGCGGGGCTTTTTTTATGGGCGCAGATCTTTCGGCGTGGCGCGAAGACGCGGCCAGGTGGTGTCAGGGACGCTGGTTCATCTGGCGGCTGCCGGTGCTGCTTTATCTGGCGTGGGCGGGATTTCAGAACTTCCGCGACCCGTTTTACTGGCACATTTTTGCGGGCATCACGCTGGGTATTCACGAACTGGGCCACGTCATTTTCGGCTTTGCCGGAGAGTTCATCAGCGTGGCCGGTGGCAGCCTCGCGCAACTGGCGGCGCCGGTGATTGCGGCGCTGCTGTTTCTCAGGCAGCGGGATTATTTCGGTGTGGCTGTGGCGGGCGCGTGGCTGTCGCTGAGCCTGTTTCACCTCGCGGTTTACATCGGTGATGCGCGGGCGCAGGTGCTGCCGCTCGTCAACATCGGCGGCGGCGAAGCTGAACACGACTGGTTTTACCTGCTCACGCACACGGGCCTGCTCGCTTATGACGCGCAACTGGCCGGGCTGACACGGCTGGCCGGATTTGTGACGCTGCTCGCTTCCCTGCTGCTCGGCGCGTGGCTCTGTTACCTGATGGCGCGCCGCAATGAAGAAAGCACAGGGGACAAGGAAACGCTGCGGCGCTGAAGTCTTACTGAAACAAAAGTCTGGTGGTGACCTGATCTTATTTCAACTGCGCGCTGATCTGTCGCATCGTGGCGACCAGGGCCAGCAACTGCTGATCGTCAATCTCTGCACCGGCCAGGGCGCGCTCGCTGTCGAGCATGGTTTGGCGGACTTCGGCGGCTGAGACTTTCAGGCGGCGGCGGCTGATGGCCGAGGCAATCTCATCAGGTTTCGATTTGACTGAGAGACCCAGCCGACGGCAGAGGCTGGTTTTGAAACGCGGGTAGATGTTTTCGAGCGCCAGGTCGCGGGCGCGCGCAGCCTGCTGCAGGTTCGCCATCGAACCGACGAATTCGAGCGGCGAATGCCGGTCGGGTTGCGGCAACGGCAGCGGGCGCGCAAAGCGGCGGCCCGCGCTCCAGGCAATCAGCAGCGCAATCAGCACCATCTGCCCGAAAATCCACATCACCGGAGTCCCGCGAAAATAGGCAAACAGCGGATTGCTGACGCTCTGATAACCGTGAATCGCTTCGTCAAACAGAATCTGCCGCTCCCTGCCGCCCAGCCCATTGATGAGGTTGAGCGCGAGCGTCAGATTCGAGCCTCTGACCAGGCCGTTGTTGGCGACGACAAACGGATCGGTCAAAAGAATGACGCGCCCCTTGCCGTAATCGAAATCGGCCAGCACGGCGCCTTTGCTGTCGCCCAGGTGAACAACCGGCGCGGTCAGCGTCGTGCTGTAAAAAGGGTCATCCCCGGTGGCCAGGTTCTGCTCGTCGGTGTCTTCATCCGCCAATGCATCCTCATCCGTTTTTTGACGAGCCGGAGCGGGCGGCGGCGGCGGAGCCGGTTCATCCTGCGGCAGCGCGTGCCAGCGCGGCGATTCATCGTTCTTTTTGTCGGCTGACGGAGTTGATGAATCAGTGGTGACAGTGGATGAAACCGCAGGCGGCGGCTGAAACTGCAACCGGGTGGCGAGGCGCGAAAACTCAAGGCCGCGCACATCGCGCGTGATCCCGGTCGGCTGTGCAATCAGCACGTCGCTGTTTTTATCAATCAGATTTTCAAGCGACGGATTGGCGCTGATTTCATCCGCGGCCTTGTTATCAAGCTGCACCATGACCGGCGCCGCAGAGAACTGCTCCTGCGGCTGACGACTGATGATGACCAGGCGACCACCATTGACGAGCCAGGTTTCCAGCGCGGCTTCATCGCCATCGTCCATTCCGGCAGCAGAGCCAGGGCCGATCATAATCAGCGTGGCCCCGGCGGCGGCGGACTGCAATGCCCTGTAATCATTGCGCCAGCGCGCGACCTGATACCCTGCGTCTTCCAGCAACTGATAAAAGGCGCGCGTCCCGGTCGGGCCGGTGTTGTAACTTGAGCGGTTCGGTTCGCTTTCGCTTTCCTCCGGGCGATCAAGCTGCACAAAGCTCACCGCGTTGAGCGCGATCAGCACCAGCAGCACAATGGCAACCGCAATGATGATTCCGATGTAACGTCGCATGGGCTTGCAGATTGGCGATGGCAGTTGGCCGCGTCAGGTCAGCACCGACTGCCTGAGCCGGTCTTTACCTCACCGTCACGACTTCGCGGTAACGTTCGACGAAGCCGGAATAGTCTTCCATTTTCGTTTCAACTTCGCCGTACCAGGCGCGCTCAAAAGAGCGGGTCATATATTCGACCGGCGGATATATGTACTGATCGGCGCTGATCTCGCGCAGGTAATCACGATTTGTTTTGGCGCGGTGAAGCTGCAGCTTGCCGCGCAGTTCCAGTTCATAAAGCAACGCGACATAAGCGCGCCGGATGCCCATCCGGTAATTGCCCTGCCGCGCCATTTCAGCCGCCTGCCGGAACAGCTCCTCGCTGCTTGCGCCCTCGGCAATCATTTCGCCCAGGACCTCGCGCATTTCCGGCGACTCTGTGACCTGTCGCCGCTGACGCAGCCGCTGCCAGAGTTTGTACAGGCCGAAAAAGATGACGGCGGCCACCGTGGCCGCAAGCAGCAGCAGTCTGAAAATTCGCAGCGTGGTCGAGCCGGGCTGCGCCTGCTGAGCGCCCCTTGAACCAAACAGGCGCGACAGAAATTCATCAATGGCTTTGATGATGCGATTCAGCCAGCGTTCGATGGCCGATTCGCGGCGCAGTTCTTCCTGATATTCCGGCTGCGCCAGGAGGCCTTTCAATTTTTCGTGCAACCCGGCGGCTTCCGGCACCGCCTGGGCCGCGGTCTGAAGTCGGCGTTCAAGGGCGCTCAGGCGGGCCGCCATGATTTCCAGTTCTTCAGCCGGAGTAACGGGCTGTTTGCCCTGCTGTGCGCTCCAGCGTTCAGGCGTCTGATGCAGCCACAGGTTGTCAACGTGCACGACCTGATGATTGAACTCGATGTCTTCAGTCGCGGGCAGCATGGTGCGAATGGTCTGCAGCGTGTCTTTGATCTCTGTTTCATCTGCCGCCTCGTCAGCCATGGTCGCGGCCATTGTTGCAGCCTGCCCGACGCGGCTCAGATATTCGCTGAAAGGCGTGGCGGCATGCGCGATGATCGGACACAGCAGCAGCAGGACCGCGAGCGTGAACGAGCGGAGCCTCTGGTGCAGCGGCCTTGCGATGGATCCCGCTCGCTCACGCTCGCGGTCCTGTTCCGGCGTGCGGCTCATTCTCGCGTGTTTCAATTCAGATGGCTTCATGCGCGGCCTCCGCCTCAGTGACCGGCAGATGGCTGAACGGAGTGCCGCACACCTGGCAGAACCGATCAAAGCTGCTGGCAATGACTGACTGATGCCCGCAATGATGACAGATGTACGTGCGGCCTGCGGCTTCATCGCGGACCGGCGCGGCAACCTGATTCGGCAGCCCTGAATTCGCCGCCGGGACCGGCTCGATTTTGTCCAGGCCGAGAATTGAATAAGACGGCCACTCATCAGCCGGGGCAACGACGCGGGCCGGCGCCACCTGAACCGGCGGCAGCGGCACGGGCGCAAGCTGACGATTGGCGAGCAGTTCCAGATCAAATCCTTCGCGCCGCACGCGGCTGTCAATGTAAAGCAGCGTGAAACCGAGCATGGCAATCGGCGCCAGCAGAATCTCGCTGACCTGGTTCAGCGTCTGATACGCGATGTTGTACCAGAGCGGCGCGTCAGCGCCGAACAGGCCGAGGCCCCTGATGCCATTCATCCAGCCATACCAGCCCAGCGGCAGCAGGAACATATACAGCAGCGAAAAAGTCAGCCAGAAATCGAACAGCACAATGGCGCCAATCTGCCGCACGTCGCCCCCGGCCAGCGTGAAGCTGCGGCCAATGGCGCTGAAGACGCCCCGGCCCTCGACCATCAGCGCCTGCGGAATAAAGACAATCCGCTTGAGCACCAGCAGCCACAGCCCGAACAAACCCAGCGCCGCCGCCAGCCCTGCCGTCGCATGAAAAACCACCTGTATCCAGTTGGGCAGTTTGCTCAGCATCCAGACGACGCCGAGGACATAGATCATCACGCCCGTCACCACCAGCATATAGGTGAAGAAAAAGGCCGCGCTCAGAATCAGCAGCACCATCAGCGTGGCTCCGAGCAGCGGCCAGAACCGTTCACGCACCGCCCGGTAAACTTCACGCGGCTCCAGCGGCGCGTCATCGAGAAAGTAATTCACCAGCGAACGCGCCGTGCCGCCCAGTACCACATAAAAAGCGACCTTGCCCAGGATGTAAATGAACCCGCCGCTCAGCAGCATCGCCACGCCCAGCACGATGCGCGCGTCGCCCTGCTCGACCGAAAAATTGCGCACGCCGAACGTCCACAGAATGACGCCGCTGTAAGCGATCAGGCTGGGCCAGATAACAATCTGCAGCAGGCGCCAGAACTGCCGCCGGTAAATCCGCACGGCGCGATCAATGATGTCACCGGCTGAAAGCGGCGCGAGCGCAAACGAATCCAGGACTGAGTTCCGACGCTTCATGCCGTCATCTTACAATGCCACTGCTGGAATGCGGAACGGGTAATTCAGCCGTCCCGCCGCATCTCAGGCTGAATCGGCCATCTTCGCGCGGCGCAGCCCTGCTTGAAAATCAGCGCAGGTCAGGTTAGAACTGATCGTGACCCGCCGCCTGACAAGGCTCGTCGGGTCGTGTGTGGTGTTCCCTTTCACCTGACCATCAACATTCCAGCTCACAGAAGGAGAAACTGATGAACAGATTCAGGCTCGTCAGCCTTGCCCTGGCAGCGGCGCTGTCGCTCGGCACTTTCACGCTCGCCGGAGAAAAGGAAGAAAAGGAACGCGCTCAGAACGCGGCGACGGCGCTGCGTGAAATTATGAATGCGCCCGACGCTCAGGCCGTGCCGCAGGAACTGCTCGACCGGTGCGAATGCGTGGCGGTCTTTCCAGGCGTCAAGAAAGCCGGCTTTATCGTCGGCGGGCAATATGGCAAGGGACTGATCAGTTGCCGTCGCGCCAATGGCAACTGGGGTTCGCCGGCTTTCTTCACGATTGGCGGCGGCAGTTTCGGTTTGCAGATCGGCGGCCAGGAGGTTGATCTGGTGCTGCTGATTATGAATCCTGACGGGGTCGAGGGATTGCTCAAGGGCAAGGTCGAACTCGGCGCAGGCGCTTCGGCTTCAGCCGGACCGGTTGGCCGCAACACTGCGGTCTCAACCGATGTGCTGATGAAATCCCAGATTCTGTCCTATTCACGCAGTCGCGGACTGTTCGCCGGACTTGAGTTGAAAGGCGCTGTCATCACTGAAGACAAGGGTGCCAACCGGGACACTTACGATCAGCCGCTGTCAGCCCGTGACATCATTCTGGACGGCAAGGCCCGCACTCCGGCCTCAATCAAAATCTACACGCAGACGCTGACGAAATATTCGCCCCGGCGCATGAGCCGGAAGAAGTGAATTTTTCGTGATTCCCATCCGGCGGCTGGCGATGTTAAGCTGGCCGCCGCTTTCAGTCCCCGGTCAGGCCCGTCTGCATCTGAAATCATGTTGTTGCTGAGTTTCTCAATTCCATCCTGCCGCGTGCTGCTGCGGCATTTGTTGTTACTGTCAGTCGTCTGTCTCTGCTTTTCCACTGCTGCTTTCAGCCGCTCACCACGCGCGGCGCGCTGCGGCAGTTGTCGGCCTGCGCCCGGCAGTCACCGGCTGGCCTCGCTCGATCCCGTCGCGCGTAAAAATCTGGATGCGGCGTTGCGGGAGATGAAACGGCGCGGCCTCAGACCGCGCCTGACCACGACCTTTCGTTCACAGCGTGAACAGCGCGGCCTTTACCGCTGCTATCACCGACGCAACTGTCGGGCGCGGCGCGGCATTTACCGTGCGGCGCGGCCTGGCACTTCACTGCACGAAGCCGGCCTCGCCGTTGATGTGGCCGGTGTCGCGGCGGGCAATCGGCGTCACCGCCGCCTGACCAGGGATGGAAAAAAGATTGTGCGGATTATGCGGAAGCACGGCTTCAAATGGCCGCACGGCATGGGCGATCCGGTGCATTTTGAAATCAGCCCGCGCCAGGCCGGCTACCGCACTCATCGCGCCGCCATCAGGGCCGGGCAGCAGCGCTGGAACGCACAGAACCGCACGGCCATTCACGCGGTCAGAAAAAAAGGGACAAAAAGTCACCGGCAGAAATCACCCGCCTGACAACTTGCAGCAGGCCTCTGATCAACCTGGCCGGACGCTGCGCGCCGGTGTTCACCGCCCGATTACAATTCCTCAGCCCAGGTTCCGCAATGCGAATCCGACAGGCTCGACGCCAGCGAAGGCGCGCGCACCGGAATCGGTTCATATGCGGTCTCATTGATCGAAGCCATAAAAATCGTGTCGGTCGCCGCCGCTTTCAGGCTGCCCGGCGTGCCCAGGCGGCGGGTCGCTTCGATGTGCGTGGTCAGCATCTCCACCGCCAGCCTGCGCTGCTGCTCGGTGAAATGGTGGCAGCGACAACCGGACGCGCAACCGCACAAATCCGGCGTCAGAAACTGTTTGTGTGCGCTCAACAGACGGGTGGCAAGGGTGCGTGCTGGAATATTTGCTTTCACGGTAGTAACCTCGTTTTATGGACTCTGCTTCAGTTCGATGCGGGGCGCGCATTCGTTTTTAATGAGCGCACTTTACCATCCGAAATTTGCCGGAGTGGTGATACAGAATTAGCGATTGATTCAAGACCCGAACAGGTGGTGACCGAATTATGGCCAGTTACAGCGAACTGATTCTGCCTTACCGGCTCTTTATGAAAGGCTATCCCTTTTCGCGCTATGCCATCAAACCGACGCCGGTCACAAAACTGACGAAACCGCTGAGCGCGGCGCGGGTCGCGCTCGTCACGACTGCCGGACTGCATACGCCTGAACAACCGGGCTTCGATTTTTCAATCAAGGGTGGCGACACTTCATTTCGGGAAATTCCCGGCGCGATTGAAACCGCCACGCTTATTGAATCGCACCGCAGCAATGCTTTTGACCACGCCGGAGTTGAAGCTGACCGCAATCTGGTCTTTCCGCTTGATCGCTTCCGCGAACTTCTGGCGCGTGGTGAAATCGGCGCGCTCAATCATCGTCACTTCAGTTTTATGGGTTCAATCGTCGCCCCGCGCAAACTGATTGACGTGACCGCGCCACAGGTCGCACAGGCCCTGCACGAAGACGGCGTTGACGTGGCTTTTCTGACGCCGGTCTGACCGACCTGTAACCAGACGGTCGGTCTGGTTCAGGCGGCGCTTGAGCGGGTTGGCATCACGACCGTTTCGATTTCACTGCTACACGAAGTCACCGATGTCATTCGTCCGCCACGCGCGCTGTTTGTGCCTTACAAACTCGGTTTCCCGCTGGGCGCACCGAACAATCCGGCCCTGCAGCATCAGATCATCGCGGCGGCGCTGGCGCTGCTTGAGCGCAACGATGTGCCGGTGATCGAGGATTTCAGAGAAAGCCATGAGCAGTCACCACATTGAGCTGATCAGCGATCAGCCCTCGCTTGAGGCGCTGCTGGCGCGGCTTGGTTCAGCGCCCGCGCTCGCGCTCGACATTGAAACCATCAACTGGTGGGATCGTGAACACGAACGCATCGCGCTGGTGCAGCTTGCGTGGCGGGCGCCCCGGCAGCCCGAAGGTGAACCGCAGGTGGCCGTGATTGATGCCCTGGCGGCGATTGATCTGGAACCGCTGCGCGCACCGCTTGAACTGAGCGCCCGGCCCAAGGCGATTCACAATGCCAGCTACGACGCCGTGCGATTGTCGCGGCATCTTAAAATCCGCACTTCACCGATTCACGACACGATGCTCGCGGCGCGCCGCAGCGGTGAACGCAAATGTTCATTGCAGGCCCAGGTCGAAACGCATCTGGGAGTGCGGCTGGACAAGGCGGAGCAGCGCAGCGACTGGAGCCGCCGCCCGCTCGGCGCTGAGCAGTTGCAGTATGCCGCGCAGGACGCGAGTTGCACGCTGCGTTTGTATGAACAGCAGGTGGCGCGCGGGCTGTGCGGCGATTATGAATTGCGCGCCCCACTCACCAGCCGGCAGGAATCGCTGCCGCTCGATTCAGCCATTCGCCTGGTGCCGCAGACACCGGAGCCGGGCGCGGTGGCCGGGACCGCCATTGAAGCGGGCCTGAGCGGGCTGGCGCTGGCGCTGCTCGGCATTGTGACGGAACTGAACGGACGTTACAGCCCGGAACACCTGGCGGTGTCAGTTGGCAGTGAACGAGTGGGTCTGGCCGGATGGATTGTGGATCGGATGCTGGGCGCGGAAGCTGATCCTGATGAAGCGAGTACCCGAATGGAAATTGCGGCGCTGTGTGAAAGCAGACTGCTCAGACTCGGCCTGACGCGCCGCCTTGAAGCGACTCCGGCGGGCAGCCGCCTCTGGCAGCAGCACAAGCCGTGAACTTACCGGATGCCTTTGGCTGCCTGCAGGTAATTATCAACCGCGTAAGCCAGCCATAAATCCTGCAGGACAAAGCGCTGGCCTGTGACGGCGGCAATGGCCCTGCCGATCTGATGACAGAGATCAAAGCTCACGGTTTCGCTGCTGCCCTGTTCAAGTTCGCACAGCCTTTTCACCGGCAGGTCGGCGAGCAACGCGCACTGTTGCAGCGTCAGCCCTGCCTCTTCGCGTTTCTGCCTGACAATCTGACCAAGTCGTAAAAACATAAGCGTGATCGGTCTGGGGAGACGAACCATCAGCAGTCTGCGGGATGGCTCTGAAAGTTGATCCTCGCAAATCGGGAATGGATGTTACGCCGCTTCCCTGACTCTTTCGGCAATCACCAGTTGACAGGCATATTCGCTCGCAATCCGGCTGAGTTCATCCCAGCGGTTTTCCGGGATCAGCAGCAGTCCCTGCTGATCAATCAGCAGATCGTCGCGGGTATTGAGCAACTGATTGATGAGGAACGCACAGTTCTGAGCATTGCCGTCAATTTCCACACGCAAAAATGTATTCATCGCTGACTCCATCAGGGCAAAGATGGTTGTGTTCGGGGGAGAAGCTCACCGGCTTCGGTGCCTGGGACGTTCAGCAGTAGTAACGGAGACGATGTCAAACGCGGGGGCAATCGCGCAGGGGGCACAGACATTGAAGTGGAATGAAATATAGCATCGGCCCCGGCGACGGACAACCAAAAAATCCGGCGCGCCAATGGCAGACTGAAGCGA
>CAYWDW010000037.1:1349-14869 GCA_964457105.1 uncultured Heliobacteriaceae bacterium | reverse complement strand
TCCGCAATCTCAATCTTGCGCCTGCTCCGCAGGCTGAAATCCGCAATCTCAATCTTGCGCCTGCTCCGCAGGCTGAAATCCGCAATCTCAATCTCGCGCCTGCTCCGCAGGCTGAAAGAAATAATCCTGATTCCGTCTTTG
Organism: uncultured Heliobacteriaceae bacterium; assembly: GCA_964457105.1. Taxonomy (GTDB): domain Bacteria; phylum Acidobacteriota; class Blastocatellia; order RBC074; family RBC074; genus DASRDU01. The sequence goes on along the minus strand of CAYWDW010000037.1, from coordinate 14,728 downwards.
CTCCGCGGGCTGAAAGGCGGATGGCGACAGTGTTCTTTCTCGCGGCTTTGCTGCTGCTGCTGTGTCCGCTGTTTGTCGCGGCTCAGGTTCGGCGCGGCTTTCAGCCCGAAGACATTTACGCGCTCAGGGAGGTCTCTGACGCGCAGCTTTCGCCTGACGGTTCGCGCGTCGTTTACACCGTCAGCGAAGTCAGCCCCGATCACCGGCGCACCATTTCTCATTTGTGGATAGTGCCGACTGCGGGCGGCGCACCGCAGCGTCTGACCGGCGACGAAGCCAGCGAATCAACGGCGCGCTGGTCGCCTGACGGCAGACTGATCGCTTACTTTTCTGACCGCGACAAACAGCCGGGCCTGTGGATCGTCAACGCCGATGGCAGCGCGCCGCAGCTTGTCGCGCACCTGGCGCGCACGAATTTCTTTCTGCCCAAAGCCGGCGAAAGTTTCACCTGGTCGCCCGACAGCCGACGCATCGCCTTTCTCACTTCACCCGAAAGCGTCACCGTCGCGGCCAAGCTGGCCGCGACTGATTCGGCCATGGCCGGAATCCCCGAACGCCTGCGCCGTCCGCTCACGGTTGATGAAATCAATCAGTTGCCGCCCGAAGTCCGCGACATGATTTTGCGCGCTCAGGGCCGTTTGCCGGGTTCGCCATCAGGCACTGCTCTGGCCACCGCCGCGCCACAGCCTGCGCCGATGACTGAATCCGTCAGACCTGTGCCTGACGATCCACGCGTCATCACGCGCCTGCGATACAAATCGCGCACAGCGTTTTCTGACAGCCTGCAATCGCACATCTTCATTGCCGATCTGACGACAAAGCAGATCGTGCAACTGACCGACGGCAAGTATTACGAGCACTCGATCAACTGGTCGCCCAAAGGCGATGAAATCGTGTTCGTCTCCAATCACGAACCCGATCCTGACCAGGGCAACAATACTGATTTATTTGTCGTGAACGTGACGAACGGCAAGGTGCGCCAGTTGACGAAAACAACCGGCTGCGAATGGCAGCCCGTCTTTTCACCCGATGGCAGCCAGCTCGCTTACCTTGCCACAAAGCGCGCAGTCACCACAATTGACAGCGTGGCTGAAGACACACAGGCATATTCGATTGCCGCTCAGGGAGGACCGCCCAAAGATTTGAGCAGCGCTTTTGATCGTCGCGTCAGCCGCATTGAATGGACTGGCGCCCGGCCCGTGTTTGCCATGGCGGATCAGGGCAAAACGATGCTGCTGCCTGGCGCAGTCACAGGCAGCCCGAATAACGTGTCTCGGTTTATGGATTCAGCGCCGGGCGAACAGATTGTCGGCTATGCGCTGTCACGAACCGGTCATCAGTCTGTTTATCTCGTGGCTCAGGACACGCGCCCCGCAGAAGTCCGCGTCATCGGCGTTCGCCGGGAACAGGGCAACGTCACCAGCGCCCTGACAATTATCAGCAGAGCCAACGATGAATTGTCGGGCCGGGTGGCCTTTTCGCCGATGCGCGAATTCAGCTTCAACAACGAAGGCTTTGAAATTCAGGGCTGGCTTGTGGCCCCGGTCAATCTCGACGAAAAGAAAAAGTATCCGGTCATTCTCAGCATTCACGGCGGGCCGCACGGGATGCACGGTTACAGTTTCAATCCGACGGTGCAGGCGCTCGCGGCACGTGGTTATGCGGTGCTGCTCATCAATCCGCGCGGTTCGTCTGGTTACGGGCAGAAGTTTGCCGATGGCTGCGTGGGCGACTGGGGCGGCGGTGATTACCGCGACCTGATGCGCGGCGTGGATGAAGCGCTGGCGCGATTTCCGTTTCTTGATAAAGACCGGATGGGGGTGATGGGCGGCAGTTACGGCGGATATATGACCAACTGGGTAGTGACGCAGACAGATCGGTTCAGGGCGGCAGTGGCTTCGGCGAGTCTGTCGAATCTGATCAGTTTCTATGCGACTTCGCTTTATCAGGATCTGATTCACGCTGAATTCAATGGTTATCCGTGGGACAACTATGAACTGCTGTGGGAGCGGTCGCCGCTCAAACACATCAAAAAAGTAAAGACCCCGCTGCTGCTGATTCACGGCGAGAATGACAACGACGTCCACATCACGCAGGCCGAAGAGATGTATACTGCCGTCAGGATGCGCGGCGTCGAAGCGATGCTGGTGCGCTATCCCCGCGAAGGTCACGGGTTGCGCGAGCCGATGCATCGCGTGGACAGCCTCAGGCGCACGATTGAATGGTTCGACCGGCATTTGAAATGAAGTCCGGCGACCTGACAGTTCGCCGGACTTTCGCTGAGCTTTGCCCCACTGCTGATAATCTGAATGCGCGTCTTCAAAATATCGCACCCAACTGACGAGCCGGATGTGGCGGCGGATGGCCTCGTGCCTGCGCGGCTGTCGCTGCGTGTGGTGACGCTGATGGAAGTTGCTTCAGTGGTCTGCACCGTGTTGATAACGGCGTGGGTGATTGTGCCGCTGCGCCTGGACAACTGGCGGCTCGAATCGCTGCCGGGAATACTCGCGCTGCTGCTGATACTCAATTCACACCGGCTGCGCGGCGAGGTATTCAGCGACCTCGGTTTTGGCGCGGCGCATTTTTTTCAGGCCTGGCGGCTGCTGATTCTGCCGATGATCGCGGCGACGGCGCTGGTGCTGCTGATCGGGCGGGCGCTCGGTTCGCTGCATTTCACGACTCATTTCTGGGCGAGCTTTGCGGGCCGCGCGGCGTGGGGTCTGATTCAGCAATATGTGCTTCAGGCTTTTATCTTCAGGCGGCTGCGGTCGGCGCTGACCAATGACAGCGCAACCGGGACCGGGTCGGCACCGCGCCTGGCAATTCTGGTGACGGCGCTGTTGTTTGCGCTGGTGCATGCGCCGAACGGGCCGCTGATGGCGCTGACGTTTGTGTCGGCGCTGCTGTGGACGTGGGTTTATTCGCGCGCGCCGAATCTGTGGGCGCTGGCGCTGTCGCACGGACTGCTGAGCGCCATGACCGCGATGTCGCTGCCTGACTGGATGCTGAAGGGAATGACCGTCGGCTTGCGGTATCTGGTTTATCAGGCGTTTTGAAATTGCAGATTTGCGATTGCAGATGGCAGATTTGAGAACAGGATTTGTCTTTACTGCCCACTAACCACTAACCACCAACCACTGTCTTTATGGCTGAGACATTCATCGAAAAACGCAAGCTGGCCTGGAAGCGGCTGGAAGAACTGGTCGGACGCATTCGCGGGCGCAGCGGGCTGCAACGGCTCAACCGCGACGAAGTGCGCGAACTGGGCCGCCTTTATCGCCGCGCCGCATCTGACCTGGCGATTGCGCGGGTCGAATCCCGCGATCAGCGGCTGGTGAATTATCTCAACAGCCTGGTCATTCGCGCGCACGGTGAAATCTACCGCACGGCGGCGGGCGGTTTGCGCAGCATCGCGGATTTCTTTCGCTATGAATATCCGGCGATTTTCAGAAAGACGTTTCGCTACACGCTGGCCGTGTTTCTGGTCTTTGTGGCCATCTCCGTTTTTTCGTTTGTGGCGACGTGGCGCGACGATGACTTTGCCGATTTCGCTTATCTGGATCGCGGCACGGTGCAGATGATCAAGCAGCAGCGCATCTGGACGGACATTCTCAACAAGATTGCCCCGGTCGGCGCCGCGCAGATTATGACCAACAACATCGGCGTCGGGTTCAGAACCTTTGCGCTGAGCGCGATTCCGGTCGTGGGCACGATTTATGCGCTGCTGCCGTCGGCGCTGCAATTCGGCGCGGTCAATGCGCTGGTCGTCAAATACAAAATGAAATTGCTGCTGTGGTCCTTCGTCGCCGGTCACGGCGTGCTGGAATTCACGGCGATTTTTGTGGCCGGGGGCGCGGGGCTGATGATCGGCATGGCGATGATTGCGCCCGGCGAGCGCACCCGGCGCGAGGCATTGATTGAAAAGGGCAACCTCGCCATCAAGCTGCTGGCGGGTTCCATTCCCATGCTCATCATTGCCGGCTGCATCGAAGCCTTCATCTCACCTGCGCACATTCATCCGGGTTACAAGTTCGGCGTCTCAGCCGCGACCGCCATTATCCTGGTCGCCTGGCTGCTTAAACCCGAAAAGCCCGGAACAAAGCAGCCGCAGGCCTGAAAGCGCTGCTCAGCCTGTTAATCCCGTCCACTGAAAATTCCATTGCAAGCTCGCCTGACTTCGGACGTTCTCGCCTTGTCAGCCATCACTGACTTATTCCTCCAACCATCCACGCAGCTTTGCAAGGGAGAATGACGATGAATTCAGGATGTTCAGATTTCGGCAGTGAATCCTTTTCGTTTCTGTTTGCTGATGCGCCGCTGCCAACACGGCTCTGGCGCGAAATCAGGCAGGCCGGTACTTCGTTGAGCAATGATCCGGCAGGCTTTCTTCAGGCTTTGCTGAGGGGCGACGGCCTCACGCGACAGCGGCTGGACCTGTTGCAGTCAGGCGTCGCGCTGGCTGTTGCGGCTTATGCGGTGATCTTTGTGTTTCTCACGCTGCTCGGCTTGCGCGCACCGGTGCAGGCGGTTTCAGTCGCTGACACGCCTGCGCTTCCGCCTCTGTGCGAGAACTGTGAAATCACCCGCCTCGCGCTGGTCAAACCGGTGAAGGCAAATGTCGGCACAGCGCACGCAGCGGGCGTTGCCGCCGGTGGCAGCAGCCCTGTCAAACGCGACGCGCACGGTGGCGGCGGCAGCGGTCAGCAGCAGCCCCGGCCTGCGCAATTCGGCGTGCTGCCGCCGATGGTCAGTCATCCGCCGATGGTGCTGGCGAATCTCAATCAGCCGAACTTTGTGCCGAGCCTGCCTGTCCTGCCGACCATTGAAGGCGATCCTGACGCGATCATCAGAATGAAAGGCCGCGTGGGCGATCCGACCGGCGAACGCGACACAAATTCAAACGGGCCGGGCACAGGCGGCGCGATGGGCAATGGCAACGGACCAGGCATTGGCGACGGTAATGGCAGCGGCGCGCTCAAAGGCAATAACGGCAATATTGGCGACGGAACCAGGTCAATCGGCTGCTGCGTTCCTGGTGGAAGCGGCGGCAGCGGTGAGCCGCTTTACACCTCGCGCGTGGTGATCACTCACCGCGAAAAAGCGCAGTACACCGAACTCGCGCGTCAGAACAGAGTCATGGGCATCGTCGTGCTGAATGCCCTGTTCGGCGCGGACGGTCAGATTTCTGACATCAGGGTTGTGCGACAACTGCCGGACGGGCTGACTGAAGAAGCGATCAGGGCGATGCGCAAAATGCGGTTCAGACCGGCAACGAAAAATGGTCAGCCGGTGGCGGTGCGGATGAGCATTGAATTTTCATTCAATATTTTCTGACGCGATTATTCGGCGAGCGCGTCACGACTAAGAAAGTCGCGCGGGTCAAGGTGGTCCAGCGCATCACCGATGATGCGCGCGGCGGTTTCGCTGGCAAAGGTGCGCCAGAGGTGGCGGTTGTCTTCGTCTGCGCCGTTGAGCATCAGCAGGCGGCGCAGAATGCCGACTGTCACGGCGACTGACAGTCCCTGCTGATTGTCAACTGCGATCTGAATCTGATCGAGCTGCGCGTTTTCGCGGCGCACGCGCTCCAGTTCATCGGCGTCCTTGTCGCGTTCAGGGCGCGGCAGTTCACGATCCAGCAGATCAAAGGCGGTGACGGCAAGCGGCTGCTGACGGGCGGCAGCAAAGGCGGCCAGTTTGTTGCGCAACTCGCCCGACAGTTGCAGGTCAACGAGCGGCGAACCGGCCTGGGCCAGCCGTGACCGGAGGCGCGACCTGATGACGAGCGCCGAAACGGCCAGCGCCACCAGCCAGTAACACATAAACAGCACGGCGATCAGTTGCGCGCTGATCCAGGGCCAGCCGTTCTGGCGCAGCCAGATGCCGCCAATCGGAATCGCCCAGGGCAGCAGCAGGACCATTACGACAAACCAGCGCCAGCGTGGTTCGATGCCATTGCTTCTTTTGCGCGGCTCAGCCATAGCCTTTGTTTCAGACTGCCTCAAACGGCTTGAGGTTGTCTGCTGCGTCAAATGACATTTCAACTGCGTCACTGATAACGGTCAGATCACTTCGTGATTTTACCTCATCCAGGTAACTTTCTGACATCTCAATTTCGGCCAGCGACAGGGTATTCTTAATGCGCACGACCCGGCCCCTGGTCAGGTCTTCGACGCCCGCGCTGCGCAGGCCCTTTTCAATCGCCTCGCGGTCATGGCGAAACAGAATTGGCAGTTTGGCATTGAACGGCGTCAGCGCCGTCAGCACGTTGATGATCGTCGCGTTCAGGTCCACCTTTTCCATCAGGCGCGCCGTCGTGAAATCGGCCATGCCGATGCCGACGGCGTTGCCGTTGCTTTCAGGCGTCAGGTCACAGACCAGCAGGCGCTGAATGCGCGGCGTGTTGTCGTGCGTCGGCACACCGGTCACGTAGCCCTGGCAACTGCGCCCGATGATGTTGGTGTCAAGCCCCGCGCCGCTGATGTTCTTGCCCATTTCATCCACAATCAGCAGGTCAATGTCAGCGCACGGAATGCGCGGCATCATGGCTTTGGCGGCGCTGAGCAGGCGCTGATCTTCGGCAATAAAATTGTCAGTCTCAACGGCCACGATGCTCTCCGTTTCGTGCAGCGCGTTTTCCAGAATCCCGACGCCGCCGAGCAAGCGCCTGGTGTCGAGCAGCACCTGGGCGGCTTCCTGAAAGACCCGCGGATAGCCCAGGTGAAAGGCCTGGCGATGATACTCTTCAGCGCCCGCGAGTTTGCCGAATCCGACCGCCGCCATCTTGACGAGGCCGCTTTCATTTTCGCCCTTGAAATCGGTGTGCGGCTTGACGCGATTGACCGGCAGGATGAAATCAGCTTCGGCAGCGTGACGATCCAGAAAGACGCGCACGCCGCTCGGCGTCTGACCGAGTTCGATGACTTCCATCGAAGCCTTGATCGGCACGCCCATCGTTTCTTCGGTGATGCCGTATTCGGCCAGAATATGCCGCTGCCCTTCGGCGGTCGCGCCGCCGTGACTGCCCATGGCGGGAATAATGAACGGTGCCGCGCCGAACGACCTGAGCGTGTCACAGACGGCTCTGATGATGACCGCAATATTTGAAATGCCGCGACTGCCTGCGCCAACGGCCACCGTGTCGCCGGGTTTGAGGCGGGGCTGCAGGCGCTCAAGCGTCTGCGCCACCGTGTCCGGGATGTTGGCAAGGCGGGCAGTCTGGAAGTTCTGACGGACGCGAAAGACTTTCGGCAGCGAGTGCATAAGTGATCTTCGTGTGGTTGTGGGCGGAACGATTCGGGTTGTTCATCAGGACAACAGCCTGACCGCGCGGGAGCGCTGCCCTGACGATTTTCTGCTCAGGCCTGCCGATTGTAATTCCTGACCTCTGCGGCATCAATGCAAGTCCAACAGTCTGACAATAATCAGGCGCTGAGCAGGCAACGGTCCGCATCGTTGAGCGAGCGCCCGGAGACAGCAGGCCGGGGCGCTCGTTCAACGATACGGGCTGGACCGGACACGCAACTCTCAACTTTTTGAGTTTTGAGAAGGCTTCGCTGTATATTGGCTGCGGCTCTCAATCCGTCCAGTCCGGTCGGCAGTTAACAACGACTCTCTCAGGCAGAGTTTGCGACCCATGAAAAAACTATTTCCGTGCTTCTTCGGTCTGCTGGTCCTGGCACTGTGCGCCTCGTCGCCGTCGCATTCGCAGTCAGCCGTGCAGTCAGTCACCTTTGAAGAAGCGCCGACCAGGAACAGCGGCATCACCTGGATTCACGACAACGGGCGCTCCGAGGCGCGTCATCTGCCCGAAACCTGCGGCGGCGGCGGGTTGTTTTTCGATTACGACAATGACGGCTGGATGGACATTTACCTCGTCAACAGCGGCCCGTCGGATTTTTATGCGCCCGCAACTCCGCTCAGAAACGCGCTGTATCGCAACAATCACGACGGCACTTTCACGGATGTGACCGCGAAGGCCGGAGTCGCGTGCGGAAAGACGGGGCACTTCGGCATGGGCGCGGCGGCGGCTGATTTCGATGGCGACGGGTGGCCGGATTTATACGTCACCAATTACGGCAGGAATGTGCTTTTTCGCAACAACGGCAACGGCACGTTTACGGACATTACTGACAGCGCCGGAGTCGGCGCGCCCAACTGGTCAACCTGCGCGACGTGGTTCGATTATGACAACGATGGCAGACTTGATCTGTTTGTCTCGAGCTTCGTGCAATACAGCGCGGCGGGCAATATTTTCTGCGGCGACAACAAACAGGGACGCCGTTATTACTGCATCCCGCGCGTCTTCAAGCCGCGTCCGAGCTTTCTCTTTCATAACGATGGCAACGGCAGATTCAGCGACGTGAGCAAAGCCTCAGGCATTGCCGCTGCGCCGGGCAAATCGTTTGGCGCAGTCGCCACTGACATCAACAACGATGGCCTGATGGATCTGTTTGTCGCCAATGACACGACGGCCAATCACCTGTTCGTCAATCGGGGCGGCGGCAAATTTGAAGAGATCGGCCTCGCGTCAGGCGTTGGGTACAACGACTCCGGCGGCCCGCGTTCAGGCATGGGCGTTGACGCCACGGATTATGACCAGGACGGCTGGCAGGATTTGTTCGTCGCCAACATTGACCAGGAACTCTTCAGCCTGTATCACAACGAAAAAGACCTGACCTTCACCGATCAGGCCGGTGAAATCGGCCAGGCCACGCGGCTGCTGTCGGGCTGGGGGCTGAAGTTTTTTGATTATGACAATGACGGCGACCCCGATCTGTTTCTAGCCAATGGTCATCCCGACGATATGGTTGAGATGCAGGTCTCAAAGGTGAAATACAAAGAGCCGCTGCTGATGTTTGAGAATATCAACGGCAAATATAAAAACGTCAGCGCGCAGTCAGGCGCAGTCTTCAGCCGGGACTTTCCGGCGCGCGGCCTGTCGGTCGGCGATTTCGACAACGACGGCGACCCTGATTTACTGGTCATCAACAACGGCGAAGCGCCGCTGCTGCTGCGCAACGAGGGCGGCAACAAAAACAACTGGCTCGGCCTGAACCTCGTCGCCACAAAAAGCAATCCCGGCGCGGTCGGCGCCATCATCACGTGGACCGCCGGAGGCGTGAAGCGGTCGCGTTTGAAAACCAGCGGCGGCAGCTATCTCGCCTCGCACGATCCGCGCGAAATTCTCGGCTTCGGCAGGGCCGCCAGGATTGACACCCTCGAAATCAAATGGCCGGGCGGCAGGGTGGACAAGCTGACGAACCTGCCCGTCAACGCTTACGTCAAAGTCGTCGAAGGCGAAGGCGTGGCAAAGCACGTCGCAACGACCGCGAAATAAGAAATCTGAATTTTGTACAAGCCGACAGCGGGTCGGGCACATCACGAGAAGAACCCGATCAATGGAACCGCGCCCCGGCCCCGAACGTAAATCTGCGCGTCAGTTGAAATCCTCTGCACTGCGGCAGCCTCGGATTCAGAGTCATCAAAGGCCGTCGCAACAAGTTCATCAGATCAACCTGATTTCCAGCGAAAGGATGCGAGATGAGAAAGCTGGCGTGTGCTTTGTCTTTAATCACAGCTCTGTTTTGTGGAACCACTATGATTACTGCTCAGGACGATTCCGTTCCCGTCAAACCGCCGGTCGCGCGCAAAGCGCCGAAAGTCACCACGACGCACGGCGACAGGCTGACCGACGATTATTTCTGGCTGCGCGAAAAGAGCAGCCCTGAGGTCATCAAATTTCTTGAAGCCGAAAACAGATACACCGATGCCGTGATGAAACCGACCGCAGCGTTTCAGGAGTCGCTGTACAAGGAGATGCTCGCGCGCATTAAGGAAACCGACCTGAGCGTGCCGGTGAAGGACGGCGAGTATTTTTATTATTCGCGCACCGAACAGGGCAAACAGTACCCGATCTTCTGCCGCAAAAAAGGCAGCCTGCAGGCATCCGAAGAGATCACGCTGGACGTAAATGAACTGGCCGCAGGCAAACAGTTCATGTCGGTTGGGGCATACAACATCAGCGACGACGGCCACCTGCTGGCCTATTCAACCGATGACACCGGCTTTCGTCAGTACAAGCTGTTCGTCAAAGACCTGCGCACTGGTCAGACGACGCCTGCGCTGGCCGGGCGCGTGACTTCGGTGGCGTGGGCCGGTGACAACCGGACGCTTTTTTACACCACCGAAGACGCGGTGACGAAACGCTCGGACAAATTCTTTCGCCAGGCGCTCGGCCAGCCGGAAGGCGAACTGCTCTTTGAAGAGAAGGATGAACTCTATCGTATCTTTGCCGGAAAGAGCCGCAGCAAAAGCTGGATCTTTCTGATTTCGGCCAGTTCGACGACTTCAGAGACACGCTACCTGGCGGCTGACAAACCGACCGGCGCGCTCAAAGTGCTGCTGCCGCGCGAACAGAATCACGAATATTACGTGGATCATCACGGCCAGTATTTTTACATTCGCACGAACGACAAGGGCCGCAACTTCCGCCTCGTCACCGCGCCGGTCAGCGCGCCGGACAAAAAGAACTGGAAGGAAGTGCTACCGCATCGTGACGCGGTGATGCTGGAAGACCTTGACTGCTTCGCCGGGCACCTGGTGATTTACGAACGTGAGAACGGTTTGCCGAAGCTCAAAATCACCGATCTCGCCAGTAACAAGTCGCACGACATCGAATTTCCCGAACCGGTCTATGCCGCCTTTGGCAGCGCCAACCCGGAATTCAACACGACGAAATTCCGCTTCAGCTACCAGTCATTCATCACGCCGAGTTCGATCTTTGAATACGACGTGAAGACGCGACAGCGCGAACTGCTCAAGGAACAGCCGGTGCTGGGCGGTTACGACCGCACGAAATATCAGTCAGAGCGCGTTTATGCGACGGCCTCAGACGGCACCAGGGTGCCGATCTCGCTCGTTTATAAAAAGGGCGTGAAGCGCGACGGCAGCGCGCCGATGCTGCTTTACGCTTATGGTTCGTATGGCGTTTCGATCCCGGTCGGTTTTTCATCCGCGCGGCTGAGCCTGCTTGATCGCGGCGTGGTCTATGCGCTCGCGCACATTCGCGGCGGCGGCGACATGGGCAAAATCTGGCACGAGCAGGGCCGCCTGATGCACAAGAAAAACACCTTCACCGATTTCATCGCCTGCGCCGAACACCTGATTAAAACAAAGTACACGAGCAGTGACCGCCTCGTGATTCAGGGCGGCAGCGCCGGCGGGTTGCTGATGGGCGCGGTCACCAATCTGCGGCCCGATTTATTCAAGGCCGTCGTGTCGCAGGTTCCGTTTGTGGACGTGATGAACACGATGCTTGATGCGTCGCTGCCGCTGACGGTGGGCGAATATCTGGAATGGGGCAACCCGAACGAGAAAGAAGCCTACTTTTACATGAAATCGTATTCGCCTTACGACAACATTGCGGCAAAGAATTACCCGAACATTCTGGTCAAGACTTCGCTCAATGACAGTCAGGTGATGTACTGGGAACCGGCGAAATATGTGGCAAAGCTGCGCGCCCTGAAGACCGATCACAACGTGCTGCTGCTTAAAACCAATATGGGCGCGGGTCACGGCGGCGCTTCGGGTCGGTACGATGCGCTGAGGGAAACGGCGTTCGATTACGCCTACATTCTCGGTCAGGTTGGCATTACGAAGTAACCGCCGGACACAGTGGTTTTCAAATAAACCGGCCTGAATGAAACGCTGCGGCGTGACCGAATGACAATCGTTGTAACTCGATGCCATTGAGCCTGGGCGGCGGGACACCGTCTGTCGGCGTAACCTGGTTCGCTCAATGTCTCAATCCGGCGTGCCCTGATTCAGACCTCATCAATCTCTGCCAGCAGGTCAGGCTCAGCATTCATCGGGCTGGAGAAATACCACCAGTTTTTCTGCGCCGTCCACCCTTCTTCTGCGGCGACTTCATCGCCCCACAGACATTTGCCTGCGAAGCGAGTGACGGATTTCAGCGCGGCGTCAGCCTCGCGCACGCGGTCAGCGACATTCCGGCGCGCAGCAGGCGCGGCCACCGCCAGCGATTCTTCAAGCAACTGACGCGCATCCATATCGTTGAGGTAATCATCAAGTCCGAGCGTGTAACCGGCGCTGACCGCTTCGACAATCTGTTCCCATTGCTCAAGCAGGCCGTCAAGTCCGCCGGCCACGACGCCTGGCGGGCAGCCTTTCTCCTTCAGATACTGGCGCACCGGATCGTTTGTCGTCATAGCTCCGGGTTCCTTTCAGTGTGATCGTTTGAGTTGTCGCCGGAAGTAGGCTTCACCGTCATTTGGTTTGAAGAGGGTGCGAATCGTGAGGTCTTCATTGAAGGCCAGGAATGCGCCGCTGTGCCGGTCAAAGCGTGTCGTCACGCCGTCTGCGCGCTTTGCCTCCAGCACGTCGCCGCCCGCCGGACGGTCGCGCAACGACTGCGCCAGGCGCAGGTATTCAGCCTTTGAGACGGCCCCGAATTCGCCGCCGTGTTTTTCGTAATGCTCGTCAAGGTTGCGTTTCGTGCGAAACCCCGTGTCAGCGTGAATGCCCGGACGGCTTTGCTGCACCGCAGCGGTTGCATCCTGGGGTGGCGACAGAGCCGCCTGCCGTGTGGTCGAACGGCACGCACAAACCGGCCAGACCGAAATCAGAAGCAGCAGAAGAGCGCTGATAATTTTCATTTATCCTGATGACGCAGTGAATGGTTGACGCCTGTGCGGGCAAACCCCTGACATTTGACCGGGGCCTTGTTATCATCCGGCTGTGCAGTGACAACACCCGCGCCCGGCAGGTCTGAGCTGATCGCTGATCCGCGGGCCTGCTCTGAACACAGTATCAATGACCAGCGAAGAACTCAATTCCCGCTTCATCAACGCGGCCAGTCGCCTTGAAAACATTGCCCGCAGTCCTGATTCGCACGAAATCATTCTTAAACTGAAGGCTGATCGGTTGTAAGTCATCACCTATGGATTCAGTCGTGACCTCAGCAACCCAGGAAGTTTTTCTGCGGCTGGCCGCGGCAGTGGCGATCGGCAGCGTCATCGGCCTGAACCGCGAACTGCACAGCAAGCCTGCCGGGTTGCGCACGCACGCGCTGGTGACGCTGGGTTCAGCGGTGTCGGCGCTGGCCTGCATTCATTATGGAATGGCGAATCACCTGCCGGGTCTGGATGCGCTGAGCCGCGTTATTCAGGGCATCATCACCGGCATCGGCTTTCTGGGCGCGGGCGTCATTATGCGCGAACAGAGCAGCAGCCGGATTCACGGCCTGACGACCGCCGCGACCATCTGGGTGGCGGCCAGCCTGGGCATTGTCTGCGCCATCGGGCACTGGCAACTGGTGCTGCTGGCAACAGGCTGGGTGCTGGTCATTCTGGTGCTGGGTG
>CAYWDW010000037.1:0-1339 GCA_964457105.1 uncultured Heliobacteriaceae bacterium | reverse complement strand
AAAGAAATCAGGACAGCGCCAACAGCGATCACGAAAGTCTCTGAAGCATCGCGGTCAGTCGCCCAGGAGTGATTGAAATCGTCAGATTCTCAGCGCGGCACCGCAGCTTGACACCTGCCACAGCGAGGCATACAACACCCACTGCGCAGACACTTTCAGGCCGCGCTGCCAATGCCAACTGTTTTTCAGGCTCAACTTCAGGAACACGACTATGCCGTTCACCAGAATGGATCAAAGCTCACCCGCCGAATGGCGAACCATCGGCCAGCAGGTCGCCGCGCGCCAGGCAGGGATGCCCGCGCTGATCAAATCGCTGCTGCACCAGCTTGCCGATCAGACCGACGGTTTCGCCATCAATCAGTTTCAGCACGGATTGCAGACCGCCACGCGCGCCGAACGCGCCGGAGCTTCAGAAGAACTGATTGTCGCCGCGCTCTGTCACGACATCGGCAAGGCGATTTCGGTTGATAATCACCCGGCCATCGCGGCTGAGATTCTGAAGCCTTATGTCTCGCGCGAAACTTATGAAATTGTCCGCACGCACCAGGACTTTCAGGGCCGTCACTATTACGCGCTGATGGGCCGCGACCCGAACGCGCGCGATCAGTACGCGCACGAACCCTGGTACAAACTGGCCGAACAGTTCACTGATGAATGGGATCAGATTTCGTTCGATCCTGACTACGACACGCTGCCGCTCGAACATTTCGAGCCGCTGCTTGATCGCGTCTTTGCCGTTGAGAAAAGCTGGACAGGCCAGGCCGCGGCCCGCCTGTGAACTCACGATTCACACGGCTGATTGATTACCCTGCGGGGTCAGGAGAGAAAAAGAACGGAAGCAGCACAATGAGCGAAGAGATCAGAGAGCCTGCCAGCGACGAAGCGCGCGCCACTGCCGGATGGCAGCCAGTTGTCCCGGAAAAATATGTCAGCCAGGAAAAAGCTGAAGAGATCACTGACCGCGAAGTAACACGCGTCAAGGTCTTCCTCGGCATTCAGATTCTTTTCCTCGGCCTGTCAGTACTGACCGGAGGATTCAATTTCAAGCTCTGGTCAATGCTCGATACAGCATTGATGATTCAATCCATCGGCATTTCCGGTTTGATTGTGGTGCTGGAAACGAAAGGTGCCCGGCGGCTGGCTTTCAAGGCGGCGGTCATCCTTTACGTCCTTGCGATTTTCGACATGGGCATCAACGTGCTGGTGTCAGGCGTTGTTGGCTGGCGAGCCTGAAGATCAGGCCTTGAGTACCGCTGACTCTGCTGCGTTCTGTTTCGTTCTTCCGATTTCTGAAACCATCCCCCGCCACACCTCGTAATGCCTGTCCGTAAGAGGCCCG
>CAYWDW010000036.1:8207-14998 GCA_964457105.1 uncultured Heliobacteriaceae bacterium | reverse complement strand
GTACCGCGCGCGCCAGCAAGCGGCTTCCCGCGCGGCCAACCGCTTGCTGACGCGCGCGGTACTGAACCGATCTCGTGTGTCCCGATTTAAAAAGCAAAAGACCGGCATTTTCCCGCTTCTGACTTTTGCCTTTTGAAATTTGCCTTTTGCCTTTTGATTTTTCTGGCAGAGATTGTAGTTGAGCGGCGCGGGCGCGGCAACCGGCGCGCCGGAGCGAAATTGGCTTGACAAGCGCCTCAGCCGCTGGCTATGTTGACCGATCATTCCTGCCCCCGTACATCATCAGTAAGGAGTTTACGACATTGGCCAAGGGTAAAATCACTGCACAACAGCTTAAGCACGATCCGCTGATGGATCAGTACATGAAATCAAGCGACTGGATGAAGGATCGCCGTCAGCCGATCGTCACCGGACTGATTATTGCGGCAGTCCTGCTGGTCGGCTTCTTCGGCATTCGCGCCTTTATGAATTACCGCAGCAATCAGGCCAGTCAGGCGTTGGCCGAAGGGTTCTGCTGGGAAAACGCCGTCGTCTCTGATCCGCTGCCGCCGCCGCGTCCGGGCACCTGCGTCTGCAAAACGGACGACGAGAAACACCACAAGGCTTTCGAGGCTTTTGAAAAGGCCGCTGCCACCAACGGCGACACCGCGCGTTTTTATGCGGCGATGAATCAGCTTTATTTTGACGCGCCGAAGGCTGAAGCCACGCTGAAAGCGATTGCTGACGGCAGTTCAGTCGTCAGCGGGCAGGCGCGGCTGGCGCTGGCTGAACGCGCCCGCACGACCGGCAAATTCAACGAGGCGCTGGCCGAATACCAGAAGCTGAAGAATAAACCGGGCGACGTCGCGCCGCTGCTGATTGAGCTGGGCATTGCTGAAACCAATGAAGCGATGGGCAGGACGAAAGAGGCGGCTGATCTTTACTTCAACATTGCGAAAGACGCGAGCAAGACCTCCATCGGCACGCGCGCGCTGACGCAACTGACCAGGCTGGACCCGGCGCGAGTCGAACAGTTGCCTGCCGAAAACAAGCAGGGCACCACACCGCGCGGCAGCATTTCGCTCGGCCAGTAATTGCTGGCACCTCGGGATCCCTGACCGCCGGTGACGAAAACTTCGATGTTTGTGAGCAGATGAGCCGCCCCCGATTTCGCGCAGCCGTAAATCTGTTGCCGGATCGGGAGCGGCTCATCTTTTTGATCTGCCTATGAACCGTCAGCGCGCCCTGGAAATTCTGGATCGCTTTACCGGTCGCCGCCTGCTCGTGCCGGGCGATCTGATGCTCGATGAATTCATCTGGGGCGAAGTGCGGCGCATCTCACCCGAAGCTCCGGTGCCGGTCGTCGAAGTGCGCCGCGAAAGCTGGCACCTCGGCGGCGCGGGCAACGTGGTTTCAAACCTGGCCGCCCTGGGCGCACAGGCCGTGCCCATCGGCGTCATCGGCGACGACGCGGCGGCAGCGCGATTGCGCGAGCAGTTGGCCGCACGCGACATCGAAAGCGACGGACTGATCTGCGACGCGGCGCGCCCGACCACGCTCAAGACCCGCATCGTCGCGCACTCGCAGCAGATGGTGCGCGCCGACCGCGAAAGCCGCGCTCCGGTCAGCCCCGAAATTGAAAGCGCCGTGATCGCTGTTTTCAATCAACTGATTGCTGCGGCTGATGCCGTTGTGGTTTCTGATTACGACAAAGGCCTGCTGACGCCGCGCGTGCTGCAGTCAATCCTTGCCGCCGCCTCCCAGTCCCGCAAGCCGGTCTGCCTTGACCCGAAGATCAGAAACTTCGCCCATTACCGCCCGGTCACGGTCATCACGCCGAACCAGGCCGAGGCCGAACGCGCCACGGGGCTTGAAATCACTGACGAAAAATCACTGCTCGCCGCCGCGCAGCGCATCCGCGAAATGCTTGAATGCCCGCACGTGCTGATTACGCGCGGCGAACACGGCCTGAGTCTGCTCAGCGAAAACAATTCACTGCTTCACATTCCCACCGTCGCCCGCGAAGTCTATGACGTGACCGGCGCCGGCGACACCGTCATCGCCACGCTCGCCCTGGCCATCGCCGCCGGCGCACAGGTGGCTGAAGCCGCCGGCATCGCCAACCACGCCGCCGGCATCGTTGTCGGCAAAGTCGGCACCGCGACCGCTTCACGCGCCGAACTGGCAACCGCCTTGCAGGATCTCGATTGAGTGTTCAGGAGGGCCGGAACTTACGGTCCCGATTTCTTTCTGGCAAATGATGAAGCTGCGACCGCGATGACTGACGACAGGCGCACCGGCAGATTTTCGACCGATTGAGCCAGCAGCAGCGCGCGCTCAAAATCCTCGCGCGCCAGCAGCGCCAGCGTCCCGCCCGGATCAAAGGCCGCCACATCCTGTGAATTGATCCAGGCGCTTCCGCCAATTTCATAAGCCCTGACCAGCATCGCTCTGTCAGGCAGCGGCTCTTTGAGGCGATTGATCGCGCTGACCAGATCGGCGGCAGCATTGAAGGCGCGCGGCACATCGAACCCGGCCAGCGTCTGCACCAGCCCGCTGAAGGCGCGGATTCTGGCGGGCGTGTTGTCAGCAGCAGAGATATGCTTCAACGCCTCTTCCAGCAGTTCAGTCGCCCTGACCTGATCGTTTGCCTTCAGTGCCGTGCGCGCAATGCCCATATACAGCCAGGCGCGCTGATCAGCCTCGTCAACGTTGCGCGCATACCGGCGCGCTTCATCGGCTTTGTTTTCGCGCAGCAGTTTGTCAGCGGCGCTGAAGCTGATCCACGAGCGCAGTTTCAGCCGGTCCGTGAGGTCACTGATCCGGTCAGCAATGTCGAGCGCCTGCGCAAAGTCACCGGCCTGCACTGCCGTCTGAGCCGCGCTCTGATAAAGCCGGTTGCGGCGTTTCAGATCACCGGTCTGCTGTGCTTCTTCAAGCTGCGATTTGATGCGCTCGGACGGGTCGGTCGCAGGTGACGAGGGCCGCGCTTCTGACCTTTTTTCAGTGGCCTGCCGCTCAATAAAGCGGCGTTTGTTTTCGTCCACGAGTTGCGCAAGCCTGCCAGCCAGTTCCTGCCAGTCGGGCAGCAGCGCCGGCTGATACTTTTCGAGCTTCGGAGCCAGATAGCGCGCCGCAAACAGGCCGGTTTCGTAGCGGATGTTGTTCTCTCCCGCCGCCGCCGGAACCATCACCGCCACCCGCGACAATGCCGCCAAAGCAACGGCGGCGAATCGCTGAACCAGTGGCCCTGAAACCGCAAAATCCTTTGGCAGCCCGACCGAATACATCGTCATTCCATAGTTGCCCGCGGCCACCGCATCTCTTTCACCAAAGGCATAAGCCGCCAGCAGCAGCAGTTGTCCGGGATGCGGTTTCTGCTCCTGCGCTACGCCGTCAAGCGCCAGCAGAAACAGGCCGTCGGCCTTCGCGCGATCCTTCGCCGACAGTTCAAACAGAAACCTGATCGTTTCCGGCGTGACGCCGACCGTCACGGCTTTCTGCGCCAGTTCACCCGCCGATTTTTCATCAACGCTCAGCAGCGATTTGGCCACTTCGATCAGTTCCGCGCCGCCACGTTCGTTCGTCCCGAAAACTTCACTGCTGAACCGGGTGTGCGACTGATCGGCTTTGCCGCGCCGCTCCTCCTGTGCGCGCTGTTTTTCGGCAATATATTTTTCGGTCAGTTCATCGCTGAGCGCCGCCTCGTGTTTTCTGGCCAGCCGGATGACTTCCAGAAGCTGATCGGGTTTGTTGACGTAAGTGCTGCTGGTGATCTGCTCGCGATTGTCATCGTCGGTTTCGCGGTAATGCCTGGCCGCAAAATCAAACGCGCTGCGAAACAGTTCACGCGCTTTGTCGGGCCGCTGCGGCCAGAGCGCATCTGCGGCAGCGGCCTGCAATCTGGCAATGGCGCGTTTGTCGCTCAGGCTCGCGGCTTCACCCGCCGCCTGTTCGAGCAGCAGCAGACTGCGCTCCTGCTGCGGCGTCAGTTCCGGTTTTTCGGCGACGGCTTCAACGTCTTTCTTTTCCGGTTTGTCTTTGGCGTTTGTGCTGGCGGGCTTCGTCGTGACCGGAGCTTTGGGCTTCGGCTGCTGTCCTGCAATCACGCTGGCAGCAAGGCTCGATGCGAGCAGGCAGAAAAACAGATGGCTTCGCGCTCTCATCACTATCCCCCTGAATTGTCGAATACACTGAAAAGGCTGCTGACCATTCAACGCTTGCGCTGCGGCAAATGTTCCGGCATTGGCTGTCACAATGACTGTTTGATGCTGATTACCTTTTCCGCCGAAACTGCGCCGTCAAATGCGACGGGAATGCGCACGAATGTGCCGACGTGATATTCACGAATCGCGGTTCTCGTTCGCAGTTCACCAATAAAATCAGCGGTCATTCCGCCACCGGCGAGGATAGTGATTTCAGGCTGCGCCGCCTGCTCGCACAGCTTCAGGCAGGCGATCTTCTGTTCACGACTGCCTGGCCCGCCGCTGGTCAGAATGCGGTCAACCTGCGGATGCTTTTTGAGTTCGCTGATCGCGGCGCGCGGGTCGCTCAGCTCTTCAAAGGCGCGATGAAATGTGGCTTTCAGTGGCGGCGCGCAGGCCAGCACGCGGGCGAGCAGTTCGTGGTCAATGCCGCCATCTTTCAGAAAGCCGCAGACGAGGCCATCAATCGGCAGCGCATTGAAGGCAGCGGCGAGGTCACACAACCTGCGCCGTTCGGCTTCATCATCAACCTGAAAGTTTTCGCTTTCGCGCAGCATCACGCGCACCGGAATGTGAACGGCAGCGGCGATTTCGCGCACCATTTCAAGCGGCGGGGTCAGACCGCCGACTTCAAAATGCGAGATCAGTTCAAGCCGGTCTGCACCGCCTGCCTCGGCGGCCACCGCATCAGCCACTGAACAGGCGATGACTTCAAGCAATGAGGATTGAGCCGCAACTTTATTCTGATTCATCTCAGCCACGATGGACGCCCCCTGTTTCAGAACTTATACTTGGTTTCTTCACTGATCGCGTCAGTTTCATTCATTACATCAGAACCTCGGAGGTAAAGCCATGACCAGAAAGAAAACCGGAACGCCCGGACTCTCGCGCCGGGATTTGCTCAAATCGGCGACCATTGCCGGAGCAGGCATTGGCATTTCATCCATCACGACTGCCGCGCCGTCAGCAGGCCTCAGCTTAACTGCTGCCGCACCCGTCACCGGGATGAAATTTGACAAGAAAGACACCGTGCGCCTGGGCATCATCGGCGTCGGCGCGCGCGGTTCAGGCATGCTTGGCGAATGGCTCGCGGTTGATAACGTGCAGGTCACGGCCATCTGCGACATCAACCCGGAGCAGGTCGCCAAAGCCGTCAAACGCATTGAAAAGGCTGGGCAGAAGGCTCCGGCGACTTACGGCAAAAACGAACGCGACTTTGAAAACCTGTGCAAGCGCGACGATGTTGATTTCATCTACATCGCCACGCCCTGGGAATGGCACGTCCCGATGTGTCTCTCCGGTATGCTCAACGGCAAACACGTCGGCACGGAAGTTCCGGCGGCAGTGACGCTGAAAGAATGCTGGGAACTGGTGGACACTTCCGAAAAGACGCGGCGGCATTGCGTCATTATGGAAAACTGCTGTTACGGCGCGAGCGAGATGATGGTCCTCAATATGGTCAAGGCCGGTTTGTTCGGTGAACTGCTGCACGCCGAATGCGCCTACAACCACGACCTGCGCGGCATCGTCAATGAAAACCGCAGCGAAGGCCTGTGGCGGCGCGCGTGGCATACCAAAGTCAACGGCAATCTTTACCCGACGCACGGACTCGGCCCCGTGGCGAATTATCTGGGCGTCAATCGCGGCGACAAGTTCGATTACCTTGTTTCGATCAGTTCACCGTCAGCAGGGCTGGACGAATACCGCGAAAAGACTGTGCCGAAGGACAGCCCGAAGTGGAAGGAGAAATACATCTGCGGCGACGTGAACACGAGTCTGGTGCGCACCACCAAAGGCCGCACGATTATGCTGCAGCACAACATCACGACGCCGCGCCCGTATGACCGCATCAATCAGATTCAGGGCACGAAGGGCCTCTTCCGCGACTATCCCGACCGCATCTACCTCGAAGGTCAGGCAGGCGGCGAAAACTTCATCAGCCTCGAAAAATACAAGGCGCAGTACGAACACGCGCTCTGGAAAAATATTGGCGAGATCGCGCGCAAAAAAGGCGGGCACGGCGGGATGGATTACATCATGGTCTGGCGGCTGGTGCAGTGCATGCGCGAAGGCCTCGCGCCGGATATGGATGTCTACGATGCCGCCGCGTGGAGCGTGCCATTTCCGCTGAGCGCCCTGTCAGTTGAAAAAGGCAGCGCGCCCGTTCCCTTCCCCGATTTCACTCGCGGACGGTGGAAGGAGGCCCGCGAAATTCTGCTGTAAATCAATTCACCACTAACCATTCACCATTGACCATTATTCGTATTGGAGCGCCTGCCAACAAAGCAGCTTCACTACAAAGAATGGTCAATGGCGAATGGTCAGTGGTGAATGTGTTCTTTGGTCACGACTGCGCTTCAATTGCCTGCCGACTGCGTCTTTTTCTTCGCGGCCTCAACTATCCGCTCAACGTCTGCGAGCAGTTTCTTTGCGTCGTAAACGATGCCGTCTCTGATCGTGTATTTCACTCCGCCAACACGTTCGACCTGATTGGTCTGATCGTTCAGGCGAATCGCACCCGTGCCGTACAGTACCTTGAAATTGGCCAGCGGATTTTCCGGGACAATCACCAGATCGGCGAGTTTGCCCGGACGCACCGAGCCGAAC
>CAYWDW010000036.1:0-8197 GCA_964457105.1 uncultured Heliobacteriaceae bacterium | reverse complement strand
GCTCCGATAAAAGCGCCGCGCCGTTGAAGGTGGCTGAGCGAATCACTTCGAGCGGATGAAACCCGGCTTCCTGCAACAACTCGAATTCGCGGATGTAATCAAACCCGTAGAGCTTGTAAATGAATCCCGAATCCGAGCCGGTCGTGACGCGTCCGCCACGATTCTTGAATTCGTTGAGAAAGGTCATCCACAAACGGTAATTGTTTTTCCATTCAACCTCGTCCTGCGTCGTCCAGTAAAACCAGTAAGAACCATGCGCCTCGCGGCTCGGCTGATAAAACTTCCAGAGCGACGGCAGCGTGTATTTGTCATGCCATTCGGCGCGCATCGAACGCATCAGATCGCGGCTCGCTTCATAAATCGTCATCGTCGGATCAATCGTGAAGCCGAGTTTGATGAGTTCATTCATCACCGCGTTCCATTTCTCGCTGCCTGGCGGCGCGGCCTGCTTCCACAACCTTCCGGCCTGACCGAAGCGATGCGATTCATCGTTGTAGTTGTAATCGAGCGGATAATCCTGAATCGTGCGGTCGGCAAACAACGCTTCGGGCAAACCATACCAGTGTTCCATCGAACCGAGGCCGAGCCGCGCGGCGTCGAGCATGTTCAATCGCGCGACGCCGAGTTGCGCGAGGTGCGTTGTCGTGCCGAGGTTGAGTTTTCTGGCTTCGTCAGTGATCGCGCCGAAAACTTCCGGCTCGAAAAGCTGTCCGCTGCCGATGATCTTGAATCCGTCCACACCTTTCTGTTTGGCCCAGCGCACATATTCGCGCGCGGCTTCGGGCGTGTTGACCGGCCCCTTGTCCCAGCCTGAGCCGGGCACGACGTAAACAACCAGGCGCGGCGCGACGATTTTATTCTGCGCGCTGCGTTCGCGCTCCCTGAGCGTCCAGTCAACGCCATTCATCGAACCCGGATCGCGCACCGTCGTCACGCCGTGCGCCAGCCAGAGCTTGTAAACATACTCAGCCGGAGTCCCCTGCATCAGGCCGCCGATGTGACCGTGACAATCCACGAATCCGGGCATGATATACATGCCGGTGGCGTCAATCTCCTTCGTTGCGCCTTTCGGGCGCGCGGCCTCGCGGATCGGGACTTTCGGATAGCCGACGCTGCGAATTTCAACGATGCGATTCTTTTCAATCACGATGTCAACCGGCCCCTGCGGCGGCGCGCCCGTGCCGTCAATCACCGTCGCGCCGCGAATAATCATTCTTTCAAACGGCCCTTCGCCTTCGTCGGCGCGACGGTCAGGCGCGGGTTCGATGGAACGTTGCGGCTGTGAGTAAACAGCCAGGCTCAAAGCTGACAACGTCAGAACGAGCAGACACAGCAAACAAAAAATGCGGGTGAGCTTCATTGATCTTTCCTCCTGAACGTGTGGTGAAAGGCTGCGATTATTTTACCTGCAATTTATTTCTCAGCCACTCAACCAGCTTCTGTTTGTAACCCATCCAGTCGGGATGTCCTTCCCAGTTCTCCATTCCGTGCGGCGCGCCGTCAACCGTGAGGGCGTCGGATCGCGCTTTGACTTTGTCGAGTTGTTCGATCAGGGTAGTCTGCTGCGCGAACAAGCTGTCTTTCGTGCCGCAGATGAGCAGGAGCGGCGGCATCTCCTGCTTCACGTGATAAAGCGGCGAGAAGCGGCGCAGTGTCGCGCGCGCTTCATCATCGAGTTTCGTCATCCCGAACAAACGCGCGGGAATTGAACGCGGAGACAGATCTCTGGTCATCGCGGTGAAATCATAGACGCCATAAAACGAAACCACCGCCGCCACGCCGTGCGGCGATTCTGCGGCAAGCTGCGCGACCATCTGCCCGCTGGCCGATTCGCCGATGAGCGCGAGGCGGTCGGGATCAATGCGAAAGCGTGAGGCGTTCGCGCGCACAAACCTGAGCGCCGTTCGCACATCCTCAAGCTGAGCCGGATGGCTGTATTGCGGCGTCAGCCGATAATCAATCGAAAACCACGCGAAGCCCGCTCTGGCCAGTGGCTCAAACAGCGGCGCGATGTAAGTGACCTTGTCGCCCGCTTCCCAGCCGCCGCCGTGCGCGATGATGACCGCCGGAAACGGGCCGCGACCTTTGGGAATGTATGCATCCAGTTTCAAATTGTGACGTGCGTTGAAGACGATGTCTTTTTGCAGATTCGTGCGATACGGCTGATGCTCCGGGGCGTTGAGGCCGAGTTTCCGATTCAGCCACTCGATGACCTTTGCTTTGTAGCCCCACTGCTCAGGCCGCCAGTTTTCAGGGCGATGGATGGCGCCTGCAACGGCGAGGTATTCACAGGTTCCGCCCGCTGTGCGGATGGCGTCGCAGTATTTCTGCGCCTGCTCTGGCGGGGCTTCACGATCCGCTGCGCCGTGAACGATCAGCGTTTCAGGCATTGCCGCGACAGCCTTCAATCGCTCGTCGTAAACGCCCCCGATCAGCGCTGCGGCTTTCACACCCGCCGCTTTTTCTGCGGCAAGCAGCGCGGCCATCTGTGCGCCAGTGTCTTCGCCGAGCAGGGCGATGCGCTCTGGATCGGTTTTGAATTCACTGGCGCGACAGCGAATAAAACTCAGGGCTGCGCGCAGGTCATCCACCGCGTCCGCATAATTCCTGAGTCCGTTCCTTCGGTAATCAATCGCAAACCAGTTGTACCCGGCGCGCGTGAGCATCTCCATCAACTGTCCGGTAAACGCTGCGCGACTGCCTGAAGTAAAACCGCCGCCGTGAATGATGATCACCGCCGGTCGCCGTTTGCCGAGTCGCTGCACATAAGCGTCAAGCGACAATTCGATTCCATTGACGCGACGATAAACGATGTCGCCCTGGACGCCGGGCACGATGTAATTGCCTTCCGGGTTGCGCGCTGTTGCAGGCAAACAATCACCGGCCAGCGCGCTCGGCGCGGTCAGAAGGATCATCAGAAGCTGAAGGATTGAGCGTGTGAACTGCGACATGGCAACTCATCAGGTATAGCTTCCAGGAAAAGAACATTCACCACGAAGAGCGCGAAGGGAGGAAAAGAAACTCCATGTTTCCAGGCTTCTGACCTCAGGCTGCTCTTCGTGTTCCTTCGTGGATGAAGTCTTCGTGGATGAAGTCTGATCTCACTCTGTGTTCGGCGTGACAAAGGCGAACCGGAAGCTGCGATCAGGCGGTGATAAATTTTCAGCCAGTTCAGACCTGATCGGGATCAACGCCCAGTTCGCGCAATCTCGCGGCGAGGCGTTCGGCCCTGGCCTCGGCTGTGGCGCGGGCCTCAGCTTCATGTTCGGCACGTTCAGTTTCATGTTCGGCGCGCACAGCTTCACGTTCGGCACGTTCAGCTTCACGTTCGGCACGTTCAGCTTCACGTTCGGCGCGTTCAGCTTCACGTTCGGCACGTTTAGCTTCATGTTCGGCGCGGGCGACTTCTTCTTCTTCGGTCGGCAGGAACTCTCCGGTCTGCGGATGGCGCAACCGCAGCGTCGCGCCAGTGTCAACCAGTTCCAGGCCGAGAACATTGCTCTGCACCGCGCCCTCGATGACAGCGACGCTGATGAATTCGCCGCCTTCGCGCCGGTAAGCGAGCAGCGGGCGCGAGAGATATTCATACCAGGGATCGAAGACGTAATACTCCCGGACGCCGATGTCTTCGTAGACGCGCCACTTCTTTTGCAAATCTTCTTCCCACGTCCGACGTGACGACAACTCGATCACGACATCCGGCGCCTTGCCCTCTTCCCAGACTTTCCAGATTTTGCGCGGCGGCTCTTTGCTGACGCCCCGCGCGACGAACACATCGGGTGCCTTGCTTTTTCGCGGATCGCCTTCGACGTAATACATCAGCAGATTGCCCGCGACATAAGTCTGCGGGTCATCGCGGAAGAAATTGCGGAGAGCAAAGCGCAGATCAATCATCAACTGCGCGTGCAGATCGGTTTCAGCCATCGGCTCACCATCCGATTCCGGGTATTCGATTGTGCGGATCAGGTCGCGCTCACGGACGCTCATAACTCACCTCGCTCGTGCCGCCAGGATAACATGCCGGTCAGCCGCAGAACAATGTGCGCAAAAAAGCGGGCGCAGAGTCGAAACTCTGACGCCCGCTTTTACCAGCGCTTTCGGCTTCAGCCTGACAGCCGAAGCCGAAAGAAGGTGCGTTTAGAACGACACGCGCACGCCCATCTGAATGCGACGCGCACCCGGGCTGTTGGTGCCGCTTTCGGCGTTGCCCGGAGTGAACTGCAGGAAAAGGGGTGACGTGATGCTCGTGTTCGGCGCGCCCCAGTTCGTGTGGTTGAAGATGTTGACTGCCTCGAAGCGGAACTCCGGCTGGAAACGCTCTTTGATGCGGAACTGCTTGAAGAGCGAAAGGTCGAGGTTCCAGACTCGCGGACGGCGGAACTGGTTGCGGGCCGAAGTGCCGAAGCCTTCCTTCCCGGTCCCGGTCGGCTGCGAGAAGAGGCTCTTGTCATACCACGTGGTCGTGGTGCCCGATCCCACCTCGCCGGAGGTCGAGGGGTCGCCATTGACGTTAGCGAGAATCGAGCCGCAGCCCGCGCAGTTCAGCGCGGTGTTCGAGCCGCCGATTGAGAACGGCGTACCGGAATACCAGGCATAGATGCCGTTGAGCTGCCAGCCACCGAGAACCGTGCCTGCCAGATCGTTACGACCTCTCAGAATGGGCAGATCGTACACAAAGCCCATCTGGAAGATGTGCGTCCGGTCGAAGCCGCCCAGCGCGAAGTTGTCCTGGAACTTCAGCGGGTGATTCCAGGTCAGGCCGGTCCAGCCGTCTTCGTCGGCCATGTCCCGTGCCTTGCTCAGGGTGTAAGCGCCTTTCAGCATCAGCCCTTTGCTGAAGGGCCGATTGATGGCGACCTGCAGCGCGTGGTAGCGCGCTCTGGTGCGGGCACCCCAGTCGTTGATGGCGGTGGTGCCAGCCAGAGCGAAATACTTGCGCGAAGCGTTACCGGTGCCCGGCTCACCATAGTTGATATTCAGGTCGGCGTAACCGCCGTCCGTGCGGGTGCCCACATAGCCCGTCTCAACAATGATGTCCCACGGGAACTTGTGTTCGAAGGTGAAGTTCCACTGCTGAATGACGGCCCGGTCAAGACCTTTGCCTGAGCCAGGGAAGGCTTCAGTGCCGAAGTTCGGCGTCCGCATAAAGACGCCAGCCGGCAGCTTCACACTCCCGGAACTGAAATCCGGGACCGGCACGGGGGGAATACCCGTAGCCAGGGTCGTCACCGAGAAGAATTGCTCAGCCGAGTTGTTGAAGGTGATGTCATACGGGAATGAGCCGCGCAGCGGGCGCGACCAGGGCAGCGGGTTGATGGTGCGACCGTAACCGGCCCTGACCACCGACTTTTCGCCGATGCGATAGGCCGCCCCCAGGCGCGGCGCGAGATACCACTTCTGGAGCTTGAGGCCCACGTCATCCGGCACATTGCCGCGTCCGCCCAGCAGCACGGTGTAGGTGCTGAGGTCGAGCCGTTCGATGCCGCTGTTGGCGCGATGCATCAGCGGGTAATTTTCGAGCCGGAGGCCCAGGTTGAGCGTCAGGTTCGGCGTCACGCGCCAGCGGTCGCGCACGTAATAGGCCGTCTGCCACTCACGACCCGTCATATCTTCGGTCTGGACATCCTTGGAGAAGAAGCTGGCCCGACCCAGCAGGAAGCCCGCGAACTGGTTCCACGTCTGTGCCGCGTAACCGGGCGCGCCGGTGGTGTTTCCGCTGAAGCTGAAGCCGCCCCTCAGACCGTAGTCGCCAAACTCGGCCTGGCGGTGGTTGAGTTCCAGCTTGACGAGGTCAAAGCCGACTCTCATCTCGTGCTTGGCGAAAATCTTGGTGATCGCGCTGCTGAAGCTGTAATTGACTTCCTTGCGGAAGAGCGGCATCCAGCTTGGCGTCGTGCCGATGACATACCCATTGTCGAAGTAGGGCATGCCGCTGGCGCGAATGTCCTTGGGATCGTTCACACCGGGAATGCCGAGATCAAGACCAATGTTCTTGCCGTAATCCGGCCCGGTCACAGTCTGATCCTGGCGGTTATAGCCGAAGTTGCCATCAAGCAGCAGCGTCGGGCTGAGCGTCCAGGTGTGGCCGACGCTGACGACATAAACTTTCGTGTCGCCCAGGGAACCTTCGTCAAAGCCCAGGTTGAAATTGTCAATCACATTGGCGCGCAGCGTGGAGAACTTGCCCCAGATCGAATGATCCCTTGTGCGTTGCCAGGTGAGCTTTCCGTCATAGTTGCCGCGATCCACCTTGACCGTGCGCTGCTGCACATAATCGTCAAGGATCAGGTTGCTGTTCAGGTCCCTGGTCGAATTGACCTTGGGATAGTAGCCCATAATCGCCTTCGCAATTGAGCTGATCTGACCGGAAGGAACCTGGAAGTTGGCGAACTGCGTCCGCCCCACTCCGCCAGCGCCGCCCGTGCTCGGATCGAAGAGCTGGAACCGGGTGGGATTGGCTGCGGTGTTGTAGGCCGCAGCGACTTCGCTGAAATCGCCGAGACGCATCTTGTCGGTCGGGACACCGTAGGTGTAATTCCCGGTGCGCCGGTCGCGGAACTTCTCGTAGGACGCGAAGAAGAAGAGTTTGTCTTTCAGGATCGGGCCGCCGAGCGTGCCGCCGAAAGTCTGCCGGTTGAGCGGCGTTTTGGCCAGCGCGTTCGCATTGTTGAAGAAGCTGTTGGCATTCAGCTTGTCGCCGTTGTAAAACCAGAAACCTGAACCGTGAAACTGGTTGGTGCCTGATTTGGTCACGACCGTCTGAGCGGCGCCGCCAGCCATGCCGGTGTCGGCGTCGAAATTATTGGTGGCCACGTTGACGGTTTCGATGGTTTCGACCGGCTGAATATATCCGGCGTGGTGCGGCAGCCAGACGTTGACTGACACCGCGCCGTCAACGCGGGTGGTGTTGCTGTTCGGCTGCGTGCCGTTGACCCAGGTGCGCAGGCTGCGGCCTGGCGTGTCAATCTCGGCGTTCTGGAACTGCGTCGGCGTTGCGCCCGGCACCAGATTGAGCAGCGTCTGGTAGTTGCGATACTGATTCAGCGGCAGCGACGTGACCTGTCTGGAATTGATCTCGGTGGCGAGATCAGTCTTCTCCGTTTTCAGCGTGGCCGCGTCAGCCGACACTGTCACGGTCTCCTGCGCTCCGCCGATTTGCAGCGCCACGTCCGTGCGCTTCGGGTTGCCAGCCGTCACGATGATGCCTTCCTGCTGCATCTCCTTGAAGCCTTTGGCTGACAAAGTCATGTTGTAGTTCCCCGGCAACAGGTTGCGAAACACGTAGCTTCCGGTGTCGTCGGTCACTGTGTCCAGCCTCAGGCCGGTGCCGGTGTTGGTAATCGTGACTGAGACGCCTGGCAGGGCGGCTCCCTGCGGGTCGGTCACATTGCCAACGATACTGCCATAAAGTACCTGTGCGTTGGCCGCACCGGCCATCAGGCCTGCCGCTAACAGCACTGCCAGTACAAGTCTGGTCAGAAATGGTTGCATAAATACCTCCTCAATGATGTTGGGGTTCCAAACGGCTGATCCACCGGGCCTGACTTGCCTGACCGCGCAGGTCGCAACTCAGACATCAGACACAGCGTTGCCTGGCTTAAAAGTGAAACAGGTTGTACTCAGATTTGCCCGATGTGGATCCCGGACTTATTTGAAGTCTGACAAAAACAGCAAAGCCACGATGAACGCAGTCTAAGCGGAGCATCAGGAATCAGTCAATACTGATCTGGCCAAACCATCGGACATTTTTCCTGCCAGGCGAAAGCCGGGCAGTGGCTCTTTGGCGCGATGATTTTTCCAGTTCCCCTGCTATCTGGCCAGGCGGTAGGGCATATAACGCGGCTCCCACATCTTTTCAGCGATGCGGCGTTCGAGTTCTTCCGGGGTGGTCTGATCCGCGAGTCCGGCGCGCTGCGCTTCCAGTCCGACCTGCCTGGCGACCAGCCGTGAAATGGCGCGCACGCTTTCAAGCGGCGGGAACAATGACCCCAGCGGATCACTCAACGCAGGCGACTGTTCGCTTAAGGCATGCGCGGCGGCCACAAACATCTCCTGAGTGACGCGGCGCGCACCTGATGCGATCACGCCCAGCCCCAGGCCCGGAAAAATGTAAGCGTTGTTGCACTGCCCGATGCGGCGATTGCAGGCACCGTCAAAGACCACGGGGAACGGACTGCCGGTGGCAACAAGCGCGCGG
>CAYWDW010000035.1:0-15309 GCA_964457105.1 uncultured Heliobacteriaceae bacterium | reverse complement strand
ACCAGTCAGCACCGGGCGCTGCCCGTCGTGGCGCTTGAATCAACGGTCATTGCGCACGGCCTGCCGGCGCCGCATAACCTGGAGACCGCGCGGGCCTGCGAAGCGGCGGTGCGCGCTGCCGGGGCGCGGCCCGCGACGATTGCCATCATTGATGGTCAGCCGGTCATCGGGCTTGACGAGGCGCAGATGCAGGCCGTCGCTGAAAGCCGCGACGTGGCGAAGGTGAATCTGGCCAACCTCGCCAGCGTCATCAGCGCGGGACGTTGCGGCGCCACCACCGTTGCCGCAACGCTGCACCTGGCGCGGCGCGCCGGGATTCACGTCTTTGCAACGGGCGGCATTGGCGGCGTGCATCGCGGCGCGGCGGCGAGCTTTGACATTTCGGCTGATCTGACGGCGCTGGCGCGTTACCCGCTCGTCGTGGTCTGCGCCGGAGCCAAGGCGATTCTTGATTTGCCGAAAACGCTGGAGGCGCTCGAAACTCTGGGCGTGCCGGTCGTCGGTTACGGGACTGACGAACTGCCGGCTTTTTATTCGCGGGCGAGCGGCATCAGGCTTGAGCTGCGTGCTGATGCGCCCGTTGAAGTCGCGGCTCTGGCGCGCACGCACTGGCAATACGGCGGCGCGGGCGCAGTGCTGGTTGTCGCGCCGGTGCCGGTTGAAGATGAAATTCCGGCGCACGAAATCAGCGGCCTGATTGACGACGCCCTGGCCGCCGCCACGCAGCAGCAGATCAGCGGCAAGGCCGTCACGCCGTTTCTGCTGGCGCAGCTTGCCGAACGCAGCGGCGGGCGTTCATTGCGGGCCAATATGTCGCTGCTGCGTCACAATGCGCGTCTTGCCGGCGAGATTGCCTGCGCCCTTGTCAACAATGTAACCTGAGACAATGATGAAACGTGGTTCTGGTTTGTGCCTTTGTTGTTTGCTGATTCTGCTGAGCCTGCCCCGCGCCACTGTGGCGCAGAATCTCAACGTCAAAACTCACACGCTGAAAAACGGGATGAAGGTGCTCGTCCAGGAGGATCATTCGATTCCGAGCGTGGCGCTTTATATTTTCTATCGCATCGGGTCGCGCAACGAACGGCCCGGCACGACGGGCATTTCGCATTTCTTCGAGCATATGATGTTCAATGGCGCGAAGCGGTACGGCCCGAAACAGTTTGACGTGGCGATGGAAGCCGCCGGGGGCAGCAACAATGCTTACACCGATTATGACGTGACGGTTTATCAGGACTGGTTTCCGGCCTCGGCGCTCGAACTGATCTTTGATCTTGAAGCCGACCGGATTGAGTCCCTCGCCTTCGATCCGAAAATCATTGAATCAGAGCGCGGCGTGGTCGCGTCAGAACGGCGCACGTCGGTTGAGGCAAATAATTTCGGCCTGCTCGATGAACAGTTGTGGGCTGCGGCTTACACGGCGCATCCGTATCAGTGGCCGGTGGTCGGCTGGATGGTGGACATTGAAAACTGGAAGCTGAACGATCTGAAGCGGCATTTCGAGATGGGCTATTCGCCATCGAATGCCACGATGGTCGTGTGCGGCGACGTGAATTTTGATGAAGTCGTCAGCCTGGCGACAAAGTATATCGAACCGATTCCGTCACACGATCCGCCGCCGCCCGTGACCACGAAAGAACCTGCGCAGCAGGGCGAGCGTCGCGTGACGATCAGGAAGTTCGCACAACTGCCGATTGTGATGGCGGGCTGGCACGTCGTCGCCGCGTCGCATCCCGATTACGTGCCGTTGCAGGTGTTGCAGAACATTCTGCTCAGCGGCGAGAGTTCGCGGTTGCACAAGCGGCTGGTGGACGAGGCTCAGCTTGCGCTCGATGTCAGCGGGATGATGAACCCGGCGCTTGACCCGACCCTGTTTGTCATCATCGCGCAGCCGCGTGAAAACATCGCCCCCGCAGCCGTCGAGCAGGCTCTTTACGAGGAGCTGGACCGCATCAAAGCCGGAGTCACCGAACGCGAATTGCAGAAGGCAAAGAATGCGCTGACGGCAGATTTTTACCGGCAGATGAAAACCATCAGCGGCAAGGCGCGCGCGCTGGGCAATTACGAAGTCTTTTTCGGCGATTACCAGAAAATCTTCAGCGCCGCCGGAGCTTATGCAAAGGTCACTGCCGATGATCTGAAGCGCGTGGCGCAGCAATACTTCACTGAAAAAAATCGCACCGTCGCCACGCTCATCCCTGAACCGGAAGCCGCCGCCCCGGCCAAAGCTGAAGTCAAAACGAAAGCCGCGAGCCGGAAGCGCAAAGCCGGAAAGCGGTAGCCTGAACAATTTATCCGAACATTTATGACGAAGATGCTGGTTCGTAATCTGCTGGTCGCGGCGCTGCTCGTGACGCTGACCGGCGCGGCTGTGGCGCAGCAGGCATTAAAGCTGCCGCCTTATAAAAAGGTGAAACTGAGCAATGGCCTGACGGTGATGCTGATGGCACAGCACGAAGTTCCGGTCATCAGCTTCAGCGTGCTGGTGCGCGCCGGAGCGATGGCTGATCCGGCGGGCCGCGAAGGTCTGGCTTCGGTCACGGCTGAACTGCTGCGCAAGGGCACACGCACGCGCACGGCAGAGCAGCTTTCATCGGAGCTTGATTTCATTGGCGGCACGCTCGATTTCGGCGTCGGTCACGACGTGGCCATCGGCAGCGCCGAAGTCATGAAAAAAGATCTCAGCGTCGGGCTGGAGTTGCTCAGCGACGTGTTGCAAAACCCGGTCTTTCCGCAGCCTGAGGTGACCAAGCTGCTCAGGCAGCGCATTGACGCAATCAAACAGCAGAAGGATCAGGCGCAGTTTGTCATCGGCCATTACTTCGATGCGTTTCTGTTCGGCCATCACCCCTATGCCCGCCCTGACAGCGGCGATGAAAAGACGCTGGCCGCCATCACGCGGGCCGAGGTCGTGAATTTTTACGAACACAATTACGGGCCGCAAACAGCGACGATTGCCGTCGTCGGTGATTTCAATGTGGCTGAAATGGAACGACTGCTGACTGAAAAGTTTGGCGCGTGGCAGCAGCAGGCGACTCCGGCCATGATAAAGCTCAACGATCCGGCTCCGGTCACGGGCCGCCGACTGCTGCTCGTGGACAAGCCCGATTCGACGCAGACTTTCTTTCTGATTGGCAATGTCGGCGTGTCGCGCACCAACCCTGACCGCGTGGGCATCGGCGTCGTCAACACGATCTTCGGCGGGCGTTTCACTTCGATGCTCAATGATGCGCTGCGCGTCAGTTCAGGGCTGACTTACGGCGCGCGGTCGGGCTTTGAAGAGCACAAGGCGGCGGGCAAATTCGTCATTTCGACTTACACGGCCAACAAAACAACGGTGCAGGCGATTGACCTGGCGCTCGAGATGCTCAACCGGCTGCACGATCAGGGCGTGACTCAGGAACAGTTGAACTCAGCGAAGGCCTACCTCAGGGGGCAGTTCGCGCCGCAGATCGAAACCAGCGATCAACTGGCCGGGTGGCTCGTCGAACTGGATTATTACGGACTCGATGAGCGCGAGATCAATGATTATTTTGCCCGGATTGATGCGCTCACGCTCGCCGACACGCGCCGCATCATCAGCCAGTACTTCCCGAAAGAGAATCTCGTCTTCGTCCTGATCGGCAGGGCCGATGAAATCAGGAAAGCCGTGAAAAAATATGCCCCGCAGATTGAAGTCCGACAGATCAGCCAGGTTGGATTCAGATAAAGGTGGCTGGACCTGCGCAAAACTATGGGAGCGCGGGCTGCCAGCCCGCCGGATTGCTGCCGCCGCGCCAAGTCAGCAGCGGGCTGGCAGCCCGCGCTCCCATAGTTTTGCGTCAGTCCTGGGTGGAATGATGAATGATGAACGCTTCCGAATGAAATTCCTCGTTCATTGCTCATCATTATTGCTCACAGGTCCTGGCTGATGATTTCGGCGGTCTGACTGAGATAGAACATGCCTTTGCCGACGTTGCCGTCGCCTTCCATGGTCAGAATCAGCGCATAGTCATCGTTGACGGGTTTGATCAGCACAGTGGCGCGTTCGTACCGGCAGATCATTTGTCTGACCCGGCCCATCTGAAACTGCTGCATCAGTTGTTTGCACGTATTCAGGTTGATGGCCTGATAAGCGCCGATCAGTTTCAGGCGTTCCTGTGAGGGAGCTTCTGTCTGTTCCGTTCCGGCGGGCAGCGTATATGAAGTGACTTCCTCGCCCTCTTTGTCCGCGAGGATGACGCCGAATGAACCGTCAACCCGGTTGACTAAATCCACAAGTGGTTGTCTGAGATCCATAATGGTCAAACACAGGGGGCGGGTTAAGTGTGACGCGGAGGCCGTGCCATGGCGGGCCGCTCAGGACTGCATTGCGGCCTGCGTTTCGGGCACGTTATTGATCGCGGGGTCGGGTTTGATGCGGCGCGTGACGATGGCCTCTTCCAGAGCGCGCACGACACGTTCATCGTACCGCGTGCCGATGAACAGGTTGATGCGCTCAACCGCCGTTTCAAAGGTCATCGCCCGCTGATACGGACGATTGGTGGTCATCGCATCGAAGCAGTCGGCGACGCTGACGATGCGCGCCATCAGCGGAATTTCATCGCCGCGCAAACCGAGCGGGTAGCCTTTGCCGTCAAGCGTTTCGTGATGAAAGTGCATGCCGGGCAGGTATTCGGCCATCTCAGGATTTTCGGACATAATGTAAGCGCCCTTGGCCGGATGATTTTTCATAATCGTGAATTCCTGCTCGGTCAGCGCGGCGGGCTTGCGCAGGATGCGGTCTTCAATGCCGATCTTGCCGACATCGTGCAGCAGCGCCGAGATGCGAATCTTTTCAACCTCGTCTGCGGGCAGCCCCAGGCCGTCAGCGATCACGCCGGAGTATACCATCACGCGTTCGGAGTGGCCGCGCGTGTACGGATCCTTGCCGTCAATGGCCGCCGCGAGCGAGCGCACCGAACCGATAAACAGGCGTTTGTTTTTGCCGGCCAGTTGTTCAAGGTCGGTGATGTGTTTCTGTAACTGGTCACTCATATGATTGAAATCTTCAGCGAGTTGCCCCAGTTCACGGCTGGCAGTATTGACCTCGATCCGGCGGGTGAAATCGCCGCCGGAGATGGCGCGGGCCGTCGTGGCGAGTGACTGGAGCGGGGAGCTGAAGATCTGGGCAAAGAAAATTCCCGCAGCGGTGGCAATGAGCGCGGCGATCAGGGTCACCATCAGCGTTCGCTGCCGCATCAGGCCGACGGAGAGGTACGCCGCTTTCTGATTGACGAGGCCGATGACGCCGAGCTTGCGTCCGGGCGCGAGTTGCGCCGTCGCATAACTGCCAAGCATCGGCAGCGTTTCGTCATCGCGGGTGAGATTGAATGAGCGCGTGACGGCGACTTTATCGTTGCTTTCCAGCCAGTCCTGAACGACTTTCAGGTAGCTCATGTCCTGGCGCTTGAAGGCGAGTTTCTGGTCAGGATGCGCGACCGCGAGGCCTTCGCTGTCCACGACAAAAAAGATGGTCTGCGCGCCGTGCAGCAGTTGCTGTTCATCCAGGTTGCTGTTCTGGGCCACGAGCGAAAAGACCTTTTGCAGGCTGACAATCGCCAGCACAACGCCGTCAACTTCGCTGCCGCGCAGCACCGGCTGCGCAATGACGAGGGCCGGTTCGAGGCTGGAACGAATAATGTTGGGCGGGCCGATCCAGGCCTGTTTGTCACCGGTAATGGGCGTGGCTTCATTGAGCGCGCGCGTCACTTCGGCGCTGGTGATCTTGCCGGGATTGAAGGCGTAGCTGGCATCGTTGGGCGCATTGCGCGGTGCCAGCACGAGCGCAATCAGGTTGGTGTCTTCTCTGAGCGTGTGGCCAAGCTGCGCCTGACCTTCGCGGCTGCTGGCGCGGTGCAGGTCGCCGCCGATTTCAAAGGCCCGCGCATACGAACTGACCTGGGCGATGTAACCCTGCACATACAATTCAATCTGTTCGGCCTTGTCGCGGACGGTCTGCACCTGATGAACTTTCTCTTTGGCTTCGAGCGTCTGGCTGTTGATGGCGGTCAGTTGCGAGCCGATGAAAATGATCGGCGTGACGCCGAGCAGCAGCAGCACGGTGAGGATGAGGTACAGATTTTTGACGCGCTTCCGGCTCAGACTCATAATCACACGGCGGGCGTTCGGTGTCAGTCAGCCTGGTTTGAGGCGCGGGGATGAAGTGAGACGGGTTGTGCAGGCCGCGCGCATAGTAGCAAACCTGGACGAGGCTCACAAGCAGAAGATTTTTCCAGACTTTAACGCCCGGCAAAGCGTCTGATGAGGCGGTGGTGACGGCAGGATGAAGCAATTCGGCAGTTCAGAATGAGCCGCCGCAGAACACGCGACTTATGATCGGAAGACTCGTCGAATACGACCCGGATGCAAGCGCGGAACTGAGCGACGATCAGTTGATTGAACGCACCCTGGCCGGTGAAACAGATGCTTTCAATGTGCTGGTGCGCCGCTGGGAGCGACCGATTTACGGCCTCGCGCTGCGGATGATGGGCCGCGAAGAGGAGGCGCGCGATATTTGCCAGGAGACATTTCTGGCCGCTTACCGCAACCTGAGCCGGTTTCGCGGCGAAGCGAAATTCTCGTCGTGGCTTTATCGGATCGCGCTCAATGCCTGTCATTCGCGGCTGCGTCGCCAGGGTGTCGCCGCCGAACAGTCGCTGGACGTGACCGATGCCGAAGGTCGCCCGTTTGAAATTGCGGATGAAACCGCTGAACACACTTCGGAGCGGCTGCACCGCGATCAGCGCGTGGCGATTGTGCGTCGCGCTTTGCAGGCGCTGCCGGCTGAGATGCGGCAGGTGATCGTCATGAAAGAGTATGAAGAACTGACCTTCGCGGAGATTGCCGAAGTGCTGAGCATTCCGGTCAGCACCGTCAAATCGCGGCTCTATACGGGCCTGCAACTGATGCGCGCCAAACTGGCGCACCTGCGCGAAGCGGTCTGATGAGGTGAGAGTATGGAACAGACACCGAATTTGTGCGGGCGACAGGCGGACCTGATCGCTTATTTGTACAACGAAGCCAGCCGCGACGAACGCGCCGATTTTGCGCGGCACCTGCAGGACTGCGCGGCGTGCAGCACGGAACTGAAAGCCTTTCAGGGCGTGCGCCATGAACTTGAATTGTGGCAGGTGTCGTCCGCGCCGCGCGTTGAAGTGACGCCGAAGCCGAATCGCTGGCAGGCGCTGCGCGAGGCCGTCACGCTCTTCCCGGTCTGGTGGCGCGTGGCTGCCTGCGGGGCCACCGCAGTGGCCGCCGCGCTGGTCTTTCTTTCGCTGATCGGAACGAGCGTCAGGGTTGGCGCTGACGGCTTTTCAGCAGCCTTTGGCAAGCGCGAGGTGACGACCATTGTTGAGCGGCAGCCGGATAATGTAACACCTGCGGTGCCGGCTGGCCTGCTGACCCGCGCCGAAGCCGCAGCTTTGATTCAGCAGGCAGTCGCTGAAGCGCAGGCGCAGGCGCAGTCAGCGACGCAGGCGCAGATGGCGAGACTGGCGCAGCGGCTCACTGCCGCGCACGACGCAAAGCTGGCCACTGCGACGCGAAAGCTGCACAATGATTACCGACAGATGATGGCTAATAGTCAGCCGTCATTGCGCGAATGGCTGTTTGCCGCGAACGATGAGCCGCAGGCAGAGGTGAAAGCCAATGAAAAAAGTAACTGATCGTGAAAGCCGTCCGTTCTCAGGTCGCCTGTTAAGACGCGGTGCGGCGTTGATGCTGGCGATTGGCTTGCTGACTGCGAGCCTGGCGCTGGCGAGCGCGCAGACTGAACGCGGCGTCAAACAAACCGGGTTCCCGCAGAAGAAAAGGCTGCGTGCTGAGCGTCAGCGGCAGGCCCGCGAACTGAATGCTGAAACGCCGTCCGACGCGGCGCAGACCGATAATCCACAGAACCAGCTCGTGCCGGATGAACGGCTGATTCCGCTCGGCATTGGCCCGCGACAGCGCCTGGCGATGGTGCGGGTCTTCAATCAGCTCAATCTGTCTGCCGACCAGCGCGCCCGCCTCGTTCAGCTTCGGCGTGAAACCGGCAACCGGCTGCTGCTGCTCAACCGGAAGCGCCAGATTCAGAACGAGGAGCTTGATGAAGTGATGTACGGCGCAGGCTTTGATCCGAAAGTGGTCGAGCAGAAAGCGAATGACCTGGCCGCCACCACGACCGAAATCATCAGGTTGCAATCATCAATCCTGTCGCAGATTCGCCAGATTATGACGCCCGAACAGGCCTTGAAATTCCGCGAACTGATGCAGGAAGAACTGCGCCGCCCGGCTCGTCAGACCCCCTGACTCAGCGGCCTTCAGTCAACTTGTGATTCTGACCCATGCCGACAAACTGTTACTGAGCGGGCTGCTGCCGGGCCGGGCCGACAGCCTGCGCGCTGTGCTGCGTGAAGCGGCGCCGGACTGGAATGTCATCATCAATCGCGCCGATCTGCACGGGCTGGTGGCGCTGCTGCGATTCAACCTCGCGCAGGCCGGACTGCTGACCACTTTGCCGTCTGACGTGCAGGCGGCTTTGTCGCATCTGACGCAGTTTCAGACGGCGCGGCATCTGGCCTGCGTCAGCGAGGCGCGGCGGCTGATGCGGGCAATGAAAGCGGCGGGTGTGACGACCATTCCGCTCAAGGGCGCAGCGCTGATGCTCGGCGATTATTACCCGCAGCCGGGTTTGCGCTTTGCTTCGGACCTTGATCTGCTCGTCCGGCCCGATGAACTTGCCGAGGCTGAACGGGTGGCGCACGAATGCGGCTACGTGGTCAAAAAATATCCTGATGCTGAGCCAGGCACGACGCTGCTGCCGCCGCGCGCTGAGCATCGTTTGCCGGCTGAACTCAATCACGCCGAAGCGCGCACCGGCCCCGGCGGATTGCTGCTGGAACTGCATCGCCGGGCTTTTCACTATGCGCGCGGGGCGCGTGATTTCGGTTTTGCTGAAATGACCGGGCGGGCCGCGCCGCATCCGGCTGAGCCGGACTGCCTGCTGCCCGCGCCTGAAGACCTGGCTCTGCACCTGGTGCATCACACCCTGGTTGATTTGCGCAGCACGCATTTGATTCTGCGCACGATGGCTGATCTGCATTTCATCACGCAGCGCGACCCGCGCGTGCCATCGCAACTGACCGAACTGGCCGCGCGCATCGGATTTGGCGAGGCCGCGCAGGCGGCGCTTGAATTGCTGCGCCTGCTGCGCGAGGGCAGCGATGATGAAATCGTGCAGGCAGCGCAAGGCGGCCCCCTGGCGGCGCTGCTCGAAGCGGCCTTGCAGCCCTCACCGGCGCTCGCCGCATCGGCTTCGTTGTTTGAGCATTTCGATGTGCGGCAGTCAGTGGCGGGAGCCGTCAAAAGCCTGGCGGCAGTGGCGCTGAGTTCGCCGGATCACCTGGCCCGCGATTATGGCGCGCCTGGAGCGGGCCGCGCTTACCGGCATTATGTGCGGCGGGTGCGTGACGTGCTGCAAAAATTCAACTGGCGCGGCCTGCATCCGTCAACCCTGCGTCGGATGATCCGGCTGCGCCGCATCGGCAGGCCCTCGGCAGGCCGGTAACGCCCGGCATCACTCCTTGTGATCCTCAGCCTTGCTGTCATCCAGGGCATCCTGGTCACCATGATATTTTCTGAGCAGCTCAATTCCGAACCGGATCGGCACGCCGAAATTGGCCGGTGAGCCGGGCAGCATGGCCTGGTTGATGGCAATGACCTTGCCGTTGGCGCCAAAGACCGGACCGCCTGAACCGCCCTCGCTGGTCTGCGCGTCGTAAACGATGCGGCTCGCGGTCAAATCGCCGATATGCCCCTGCGTTGAGTAAGGCCGAATCTGCGAACGGGCAGCCAGGTCATTGAGGATGGCGCGCAGCGAACCGCGACGACTGATGGCCAGGGCCGGGTCGCCTTCGTCAACCTTGGCGAGCAGGCCTTCGATGCCTGCCGGATAACCCATCAGCACGACGGGCTGGCCGCTGACCGCGCCTTCGGCTTTTTCATCGAGCGGCAGCACGGGCAGCATCGCGCCGCCCTGGTCAAAGGCGCAGGCCGCGACATCCCTGGTCTGGCTGGTTTCCAGCACGCTCAGCTTGAACGGCTGCGGCACGCGCGGAAACCACGCATAAAGTTCCTTGAGCTTCGGGCGCAGGCCCTGGCCGCGAATCGCGGTCGCAATGATTTCGCCGTACCAGGGTTCAGCGACGTGGCGATTGGTCAGCACGAGGCCGGGCGCGGCCAGAAAACCGGTGCCGATAAAATCAACTTCGCAGACCGGGCCATTGCCGTCCACGCTCAGATTGATGCTGCCGCCGGGGCTGATCAGCGTGTTGGTTTCGGTCGGTTCTCTGAAGCGCGCTTCGCGGCCCGAACGCGGATCAGTCCAGACATAAACGCCATAAATCAGGCAGACGCCGCGCCCGTAGTTGTCCACGACATTGGCCGCAAATGAGATCGAACGACGGACACTCTGCGTCTCTTCGTTGTTCTGGCGGATGGCCTGCTGCGCGGCGTTCAGGCCGCGCTGCACATCGTTGAGCTTGTCGTTCAGTTCCGAAATGGCCTTGTTGTTGCGGCGACTCTCAAAAAAACTCAGCGCATTGACGTAAATGATCAGGCCGGCGATGGCAGCAATCACGGCCAGCGCAGCGTAAAGGCGACGTTTCGGAATTTCAGCCACCAGTTCGCGCAGCAACTGCTTGACGAAAACCAGCGCCACATCGGTGCGCGGCGGTTGCGGCGCGCGCCGCCTTTCAACCGGCACGCCGTCCTGTTCAGGCGGCGCGACAGCGGTGACCGCCGGAGCCTGGCTTTCAGTCTGCATCCGGGTCAGCACCGCCGTGCCGAGTTGCAGCGACTCAGCCAGTTCCACCGTCGGCGACAGGAAAAAGAAACGCAGCCGCACGCCCGTCTGACCGAAATAAAAAGTGTCGCCGTCACGAATCGCATCACCCACCATCACCGATTCGCCGTCGCGGATGACGGTGACCGCTTCGTGAATGATCGCCACACGGTAGGTGCCTGCCGTCGAGCGCAGTTCGAGCAGCTCGGCTGACAGCGGCAGTTCCTGGTCGTGATGATCTTCGGGGCGAAAGCTCAGCTCGCAGGCAGGCGAGGTCCCGATGGAGATGGACTCTTCGTGAAAAACCCTGGTTTCAGGCTGTTCGACGCCAGCCAGGCGTATGACAAGACCGCTCATAAAAAATCAAAAGGCAAAAGGCAAAAATCAAAAGGCAAAAGTTGCACGCTGTGAAATCGCTGCGTCGGCAGTCAGTATAGCAAAAAACAAAGAGGTGAAACCCAGGAGTAAGCGCGAAGAATCAGCACCCGCTGCGGTGCGCTGACCCACAGTGTCCGTTGTCTTTTGATTTTCTTACAGTGGCTGGCGACCGGCAAATCCGGCGTCAATTTCGTGCCACCATTCGATGGCGTCTTCGCCGTACTGCCAGCAGAGATACACGATTTCTCCGGCGCGTTCGTGGGGGAAATCACAGAGGCCGCGATCAAAATCCTTGATCTGCACGCCGAGGCTGAGAATGGCCTGGGCGTGTTCGGTGATGCGGCTCAGGGCCGTGATGTAGCGGATGCCGGCGGGTGAACCGCCGTTTTCAGTGGCGCGCTCACCTGCCGCTTTGATCTGCGGTTCCAGGCGGCGCAGCACGCGGCGTTCCTGCTGAATGCCGGCGAGCTGTCGGCGCAATTCAGGCAGCAGGGCGCTGGCTTCTTCAAGCGTGAACAACTTCATGACCGGAATGCACCTGGGGGGGGCTGAGTTGATGCCTGCGCGTGTTGCTGATGACGCAGGCGACGCGGGCGGTATTCGGTTTCGTAATACCGGCGGAAGGCGTCAATCACCGGGCCGTCAAACTGCGTGTCGCGCCCGGCTTCGATCAGTTGCATCACTTCATCAGTCGGCATGGGCTGCCGGTAATGGCGCACGGCAGTCAGCGCGTCAAAGAAATCGGTGACGGCAATAATGCGCGCGCCGATGTGAATCTCATCGCCGGAGAGTCCGCGCGGATAGCCGCGCCCGTCGGGCCGTTCGTGGTGGCTGCTGGCAATGAGCGGAATCTCGGACATCTCTTCGCCAAAGTTGATGCGCGAGAGAATGCGAAAGGTGTAATACGAGTGCTGGCGAATGTGTTCGTATTCTTCAGGCGTCAGCGCCGAGGGCTTGCATAAGACTTCATCACGCACGCCGATCTTGCCGTAATCGTGCAGCAGCGCGGCGTAATAGATCAGCTTCTGCTCGGCCATCGGCAGGCCCAGATGCCGCGCGGTTGAAAGCGCATAATTGGCCACGCGCGCCGAATGCCCGGCGGTCATTTCATCCCGCGCATCCAGCGTCAGCGCCAGCGCCTTGATCATCCGGTCAAAGGCGCGCTGCCGTTCCTCGCGCAACCGGACCACTTCGAGCGCGAGGCCGACCTGCTGCACCGCAGCCCGCAAAAATTCCAGTTCATCATCCCGCAGGCTGCACTCCGATCTGCTGAGGCGCAGCCAGCCGTTCACCCGGTCGCCGGATGACAGCGGATGAATGAAATGATGCCTGGCCGCGGGGGCAGCTTCGCCTGGCTCGTCAGATGAAACACTTATTTCCGCCGTCGGAAAGATGAAGGCCAGCGCCTGCTGCAAGGCCTCAAACAAAGCGTCGTGCGTGGCGCACTGATTCAACTGTTCGCTCAGGCGATTGAGTTGCCGCAGGCTGATGATGTGGCTGATCGGCAGACTGAGGGCCTGAAACTCTGTGGTCGGGCCGCCTGTTTCATCTTTGCTGACCGGATCAAATTCAGCTTCAGGCGGCGGTTCGACCGGGTCAGGAATCAGGCAGGCATTCTCAGGCGGGCTGCTCAGAGCCGGGCCGGGTAATCCGTTATCGTGCCAACAGGCCGCCGCAAGCTGAATCTCGGTTTCCAGAACGTCATCAGCGGGAAGCACGGCGTCATCAGGTGAGACCTGAGTGTCCGGGCATCCGATGACAAATAAATCCTGGCTGAAATCAACCAGACATTCCTCGCCCTGATCGTCTGCGTAAAAGATTCTGGCCAGCCGTGCGCGTGCGGCATGGCTGCCGGAGTATTCGGTAGTAGTAGCCATGGTCCTTTTGAACTACAATCTCGCGTTCGGTGTAAATTTACTGCTTTTTCTGATGGGCGATAGACTCAATCATTCCGGGGCGATAGTCAAGCACGGCTCAGAACGGGCCTGATTTTGCAGGCGTTCGCCATCGGCAGGCTGAAAGCTGAAACTGATGATGACTGAGAACACGGTCAGTCCGGTGCTGGAATTATGCCGCGCGGTCCGGCGGGCGGGCGGACGGGCGCTGCTCGTTGGCGGCTGGGTGCGCGACCGGCTGCGCGGCGAACCAAGCGCCGATTACGACCTGGAAATTTATCAGCTTGAACCGGCCCGCCTGCGCGCGCTGATTGCGGCGCACGGCCCGGTCAATGCGGTTGGTGAAGCGTTCACGGTTTACAAGGTCCGGCTGGCCGCTGACCTGACGATTGATGTCAGCCTGCCGCGCCGCGAATCAAAGACCGGGCGCGGCCATCGCGCCTTTGTCGTGACCGGCGACCCGCAGATGAGCTTTGCCGAAGCTGCCCGCCGCCGCGATTTCACGATCAATGCGATTATGTACGACCCGCTGACGGATGAATTCATTGATCCGTTCGGTGGCCGTGCCGACATTGAACGCCGGATGATTCGCGTCGTTGATCCGCAGACGTTTGTCGAAGACAGCCTGCGCGTGCTGCGGGCAATGCAGTTCGCCTCGCGCTTTGAATACGACATTGACGCTGCGACGATTGATCTGTGCCGCACGATTGATCTCGCTGATCTGCCGTGCGAGCGCATTCAGGCCGAAGTTGAAAAGTGGCTGCTTCTGTCGCGTCGGCCTTCAATCGGCTGGTGGGCCGCGCGCAGGCTGGGCATCGTCGAAAAGCTGTGGCCGGAATGCGCGGCGCTGATTGACTGTCCGCAGGAA
This sequence comes from uncultured Heliobacteriaceae bacterium, assembly GCA_964457105.1. Classification (GTDB taxonomy): domain Bacteria; phylum Acidobacteriota; class Blastocatellia; order RBC074; family RBC074; genus DASRDU01. The sequence goes on along the minus strand of CAYWDW010000035.1, from coordinate 1,328 downwards.
AGAGCCTGGCACCCTGAGGGCGATGTCTGGGTGCATACCGGGCTGGTGCTTGACCAGGCGCGCAGGCTGATTGATGACCTGCCGCGCGCAAAGCAGATGACCGTGATGCTCGGCGCGCTGTGTCACGATTTCGGCAAGCCTGCAACGACAGCCTTTGAAGACGGGCGCATTCGCTCAAAAGGCCACGAAGACGCTGGCGTGGCGCCGACTGAAAAGTTTCTGGACCGGCTCAACATTCACACGCTGGATGGTTACGATGTCCGCGCCGAGGTGAAGGCGCTGGTGCAGTATCACCTGTCGCCCGCGCATTTTTTCAAGACGCAGGAACGCGGCGAGACCGTTTCAGATGGCGCGTTCAGAAGGCTCGCGCAGAAGGTCGAACCCGATCTGCTTTACCGCGTCGCGCGGGCCGATTGCCTGGGCCGCACCGGCGATTTCAGCCCGGCGGCGATGGACTGGTTCATTGCGCGTGCGCGTGAACTGGCCGTGACTGAAAAACCGCCGGACCCGATTCTGAAAGGCCGTCACGTGCTGGCGCTTGGGCTGGCGCCTGGCCCGCGCATCGGGCGCATCACGAAAGCCGTTTACGAATTGCAGCTTGACGGAAAAGTGACTACGCTGGAAGCCGCCATCAGCGCAGCGAAAGAGGTGATTGAAAAAGATGAGACAACGTGAGCAGTTTGAAATTGCCGTCGGTGAAACCGAAGCCGTGCGCGGCGTGCTGAGTTTCGATGATGAGGCCGGGCCGGAGACTCCGGCAGTGGTCTTTGCGCACGGCTTCGGCTCAACCCGCAGCGGCGAGAAAGCGACGGCGCTTGAGGCTGAATGTGCGCGCCGCGACTGGGCCTTTGCGGCGTGCGACTTTCGCAGTCACGGCGCGTCTGACAGCACGATGACCGACCTGCGCGGTTCGCGGCTGATCGAAGACCTTGAGCTGATCGTCAATGCCGTTACGACGCGCCTGGGCGGGCCGGTCTTGCTGGTCGGCTCAAGCATGGGCGGCTGGGCGGTGGCGTGGTTCACGGCGCGTGAACCGGCGCGGGTCAAAAGCTGCGCGCTGATTGCCCCCGCCTTTCACTTTCTCGAATTCCGCTCGCTGACCAAAGCCGAGCGCAAGGAATTTCAGCGCACCGGCCATTATCGCTTTCACAATGAATTCGTGGATGCCGACATCAGCTACGGGCTGCTGGCCGAGATGGAAAATTACAAGCTCGAAGACATGGCCGCGCGCTTTCGCTCGCCGCTGCTGATCGTGCACGGCATGCGCGATGGCATCGTGCCTTACGGCGAAAGCCTCGAATTCGTTTCGCGCTGCGCCGCGCAGGATG
>CAYWDW010000034.1:0-15605 GCA_964457105.1 uncultured Heliobacteriaceae bacterium | reverse complement strand
GCGGCCTGATCCTTCACCCACAAGCTGCGACTGTAACCGATGCGCGATTGCAGATTCGGGCGGCCCGACTCTTCGCCGTCGCGGTAGCCGTTGTTGTCAAAATCCTGCGCGTCAATTGCGCCGGTCAGCCCGGCGGCCCCGGCCAGCGACCACTGCCCCAGGCTGGTCTTCTGATTCCATTCGGCGCGGACCATCGGGCGACGGTCGCCGGTGTTGCCCACGTAATTCATATCGCCGGTCTGATTCGGCGTCGGCAGCAGCGGCGAAACCAGATCACGATCCTGCCCGGCTTCAACCGCGAACCGCTCCCAGCTCAGCCGCAGCCACGCGAAACGTTCACGAAAGAGCGGGCGCGATTCAGTGCCGCCGGCATTGAAATCAATTTCAAATTTGCCCGTCAGTTTCGCGTCACCGAGCGCGGCGATGCGCGGGCCGGTGTAATCAAGGCCGAGGCGGGTCAGGCGCGGCGTCATCGAAAAATTCTCAGCGCCCCGGCGATTGCCTGCGGCATCAGGCGAAGCGATAAAGAACGGCGACTGCGGATTACCCGCCGGGCGCTGCGAGTCGTACATCAAATCCAGCCGCAGAAAACCGTAAAGTCTGAAGCGGCTGCCGCCGGCCACGACCTCATTCCATTTGACCAGTTCCGGCGCGGCAGCCTGCGGCGCGGGCGTTGACGGCGCAGCGACGGGCGCAGGCGGCACAGGCTCTGAGCTTTCGCGCGCTGTCGCTGTCGTCATTCTGACTGCGACCTGCGTCACCTGCGGCTGAGTCACTGCCGCTTCCAGCTTCGCATTCATCGCGCGCAGCAGTTCGAGCATCTCGCGGTTCTGCGCTTCGAGATCAGCGACACGGCGCCTGAGTGAAGCCACTTCATCGCTCAGCTCATTTGAATCTGCCGCTCCCCGTCTGACGGGCGATTCATCCGGCTCGCGCTGACTCTGCCTGCCGTTCAGATCCTGATAGCGAAAGGTCTTGTCAACAGCGGCGTGTGCGCGGCCATCAACTTCGGCGTAAGGATAGATGAAGTAATTGATCGGCTCGGCGGCCTGCTTTGGCGCGAGCGTCAGATCGCGCCCGCGCGTGAATTCAATCCGGTTTTCGTCGTGCGCGCCAAAAAAGTATTCGCGCCGTGACGGGTCTTTCGCCGCTTCGGAAGCGTCCACCGGAATCCAGCCGATGCCTTTGACGAAACACTCGGCCCAGCAGTGATAGCCGCTGATCTGTCCCTCGCCGCGTTCGCGCGGCAGCGGAAAGCCGATGGAAAACCGCGCCGGAATGCCAAGCGCGCGACAGTAGCCGATGAAGATTGCGTGAAAGTCAGTGCAGTTGCCGCGCCGCGCATCGCAGGCGTAATAAATATCGCCGCGCCCCCAGCCCTGCCCGCTTTTGTCGTACTTCACTGTCGCGACGATGTGGTTATAAATCGCGCGCGCCTTTTCAAGCTCGGTCTTCGCACCGGCCTGCGTGACGACTTCGCGCGCCCACGTTCTGATTTTGTCATCGAGCGGAACCAGGCGGTCAGGCTGCAGCCAGCGCGCCATGTCAGGATCAGCCGCTTCCTCTTTTTTCGCCGCAACGGTTCCGTCGCCGTCAAGCAATGCGGCGTTCAGATGCTCGTAACGCACGGCATTAAAGCGCACCGTCACAGTGAAGGCTGACTGTTTCGGCTCACTGACGATCAGGTGCAGCATCCGGTTGCCATACTGCGCCGATTGAATGGTGTAAGGATACGGCGCATCAACCGTCAATCCGGTGATTTTCTGATACGGATCGTTGTGCGGCAGGGGCAGCCACAAATCAACCTGGCGGGCGCTGGTCGGCACATCCCGCACGGTCGCGGAATATTCAAAGGCAAAGACTCGCGCGCGCAGAGTCTGAGCCTGGGTGGCTCCGAAGATCAGGAAAACAGCCAGCACGCAGCTCAGACCGGCCAGACCACGCAAGGCAGGCGCAGGGGTAAAATCCGGGGTCAGATTCTTATACATTTGATCCTGATGGTAATGGTTTGCAGGTGCCTTGGCACTGCCGCGAGGGGAGCCGATAAAGATGCGCGGCGAACTGTCTGTCAGGTGCCCGGGACCGTTCCGGCCTGACTCCTGTCAGCCCGGAAGGCGGGCAGACCTGGCAGTTCAAAGTGCTGAAGCAGCGCGCCATAGTATGGCTGGCACAGCAGCAGCGTCAAACATTATCCCGCCTTCAGCGGCTCTGCGCGAAAACAATGTGATTGTCATCACACCCGTGATGACTCGGCAGCGGCAGCGCTTTGACCGGACACGCCTTCCTGGTATACTTCGGCCTGGCCAACCTGTTTTTTTCAGGCCCACATTATTACGGAGCAATCGCAATGTCAGCCCCTGTGATCGAAGAACCTGTCATCCACCATTCCCCGCTTGAAGAACTTGAAACTGTCACGATTCGTTTTGCCGGTGATTCCGGCGACGGCATGCAGGTGACAGGCTCGCAATTCACCTCGACGTCGGCCATCATCGGCAACGACATTTCGACGCTGCCTGATTTTCCGGCTGAAATTCGCGCTCCGGCGGGCAGCCTGCCGGGCGTCTCGGGTTATCAGCTCAATTTCAGCAGCCGCGACATTCGCACGCCGGGCGATGAACCGAACGCGCTCGTCGCCATGAATCCGGCAGCGCTCAAAACCAACGTCAAAGACCTTGAGCCAGGCGGCATTCTCATCGTCAACACTGATGAATTTGTCGAAGGCAATCTGAAAAAGGCCGGTTATCAGAGCAATCCGCTCGATGACAGTTCGCTCTCAGGTTTTCGCGTCTTCAAAATCCCGATCACGTCCAACACGCTCAAATCGCTCGAAGGCTCGAAGCTGCCGCACAAACAGCTCGAACGCTGCAAGAATTTTTATGCGCTCGGCCTGGTCTACTGGCTCTACGACCGCCCGATGGATCCGACCATCAAATGGATCGGTGAACGCTTCGGCGCGAAATCGCCCGAAGTTGCCGAAGCCAACGTGCAGGCGCTGAAGGCTGGTTACAATTACGCCGACACGACTGAGGTCTTTACGGTTCACTATCACGTCGGCAGGGCGAAGATCAAACCAGGCAAGTATCGCAACATCACCGGCAACGAAGCCACGGCGCTTGGTTTCGTCACTGCTGCGCAACTTGCGGGGCGTCCGCTTTTTTATGGCAGCTATCCGATCACGCCGGCTTCAGACGTTTTGCACGAACTCTCGAAGCACAAGAATTTCGGCGTCAAAACCTTTCAGGCCGAAGACGAAATCGCGGCGATCTGCGCGGCCATTGGCGCTTCGTTCGCCGGACACATCGGCCTGACCGGCACGAGCGGCCCCGGCGTCGCGCTCAAATCAGAAGCGATCAACCTGGCCGTCATGACCGAACTGCCGGTCGTCATCATTGATGTGCAGCGCGGCGGCCCGTCAACCGGACTGCCGACGAAAACTGAACAGGCCGATCTGTTGCAGGCGATGTTTGGCCGCAACAGCGAATCGCCTGTCGCCATCGTTGCGCCCGCGACGCCGGGCGATTGTTTCCACATGGCGATTGAAGCCGTGCGGATTGCGACGAAATACATGGTGCCGACTTTCTATTTGTCAGACGGCTATCTCGGCAATGGTTCCGAACCCTGGGAGATTCCGTCCATCGAAAGCCTGCCGCAGCTTGAAATCAGATTCCGCACCGATCCGGAAGGCTTCTTCCCGTACCTGCGCGATGAAGCGACGCTCGCGCGTCCGTGGGCGATTCCCGGCACGCCCGGCCTTGAGCATCGCATCGGCGGCATCGAAAAACAGCACATCACCGGCAACGTGAATTACGAACCCGACAATCACGATTTCATGGTCAGGCTGCGCGCCGAAAAAGTAGAGCGCATCGCCAATGACATTCCGCCGATTGAAGTCTTCGGCGCGCCCGAAGGCAAAGTTCTCGTCCTCGGCTGGGGTTCGACTTACGGTTCGATCACGACGGCGGTTGAGCAGTTGCGGGAAAAAGGCGCGAGCGTTTCCGGCGCGCACCTGCGTTATCTGAATCCGTTCCCGAAAAATCTCGGTGAAGTATTGCGCGGGTTCGAGACAGTGATCATTCCCGAACTCAACCTGGGGCAACTGGCAATGCTCGTGCGCGCCAGGTACCTGGTTGACGCCGTCAGCTTCTCGCAGGTCAAGGGCAAGCCGTTCAAGGTGGCGACGCTCGTCAACAAGATCAAAGAGTATTTGTGATGAATAAAGGTGACTGGGACATTCGTCGTCAGGGTCGCAGATGGACGCGCGAAGAATTCGACCGGCGCATTTACGAGGCCCCGGAAAAGATTGAATTCGCAGGCGGCATTTTTTCCAGCGACAATGAGCGAATGACTGTCCTGGCGATGCTTCTGGAAAACCTCGGCATAGACAGGGCGGTGCAACTGGGGAACCCTGCTGACTGGAAAGCAGCAGTTGCGGAATTGAGCGAAAAGGATTCGTAAACACAACAAGGTAAACTGCGATGAGCGAAAACGGACAAACAACCAATGGCGCGGTCAAGCTGACGCGCAAGGATTTTGCGACCGATCAGGAAGTGCGGTGGTGTCCTGGTTGCGGCGATTATTCGATTCTGGCGCAGGTGCAGAAGGTCATGCCGGAACTGGGACTCTCAAAGGAAAAGATCGTCTTCATCTCCGGCATCGGCTGTTCGAGTCGCTTTCCGTATTACATGAATACCTACGGGTTTCACACGATTCACGGGCGCGCTCCGGCGCTGGCGACCGGAGTCAAGGCCGCGAATCCTGAGTTGCAGGTGTGGGTCGTGACGGGCGATGGGGACGCGCTCTCAATCGGCGGCAATCATTTCATGCACGCGCTGCGGCGCAACATTGATCTCAAGATCATTCTCTTCAACAACCGTATTTACGGGCTGACGAAGGGGCAGTATTCGCCGACTTCGGAATTCGGCAAGATCAACAAGAGCGCGCCGATGGGCGTGATTGATCATCCGCTCAATCCGCTCAGCCTGGCGTTCGCTTCCGAAGCGACGCTGGTGGCGCGTTCGATGGACGTGCATCCGCAGCATCTGTCATCAGTCATTGACCGCGTGGCGAAGCATAAAGGCTCGGCTCTCGTTGAGGTCTATCAGAACTGCAACATCTTCAATGATGGCGCATTCAAGGGCTTCACTGAACGTGACGTGCGCGAGGACCGGATGATCTTTCTCGAACACGGCCAGCCGCTGATTTTCGGCAAACAGAAAAACAGGGGCATTCGCCTCAACGGGCTGCGGCCTGAAGTCGTGACGATTGGCGAGGACGGCGTGACGGTTGACGACCTGCTCATTCACGACGAACACGCGAGCGACCCGACCCTGGCTTATGTGCTGGGGCGCATGGAGTATCCTGAATTTCCGGTGCCGCTGGGCGTCTTTCGCGCCATCGAGCGACCGACTTATGAAGTTCTGCTGCAGCAGCAGATTGATCGCGCCATCAGCGCCAAAGGCCCAGGCAGCCTTGAAAAATTACTCAACAGCGGTGAAACCTGGGTCATCGGGCCGGATGGCGAATAGCCCTCAACTTCCGCTGGCTGACAAGGTGGTGGTGATTAAAGGCAGCCTGAGCAGGTATCATCAGGCTGATTCCGGTAGTCCTTCAGAAGTAACTGTCCCTGAATTTCCATTTAGTTCTGATTTCAGATTCTCCGCACTTCTACGATTCGTCTGTTCATCGCAACAGAAGGGGACACTTATATGAAGGACGCGGAAGGACGCAGCGGCCATCTCGTCGTCATCATCGGCGCCGGCCCGGCGGGCATTTACGGCGCGCGCAAACTTGCCGAAGCCGGTCACGAAGTCGTCATCGTCAATCGTGACCTCAAACCGGGCGGGCTGGCCGAATACGGCATTTACTGGAACAAGCACCGGATGAAGGAAGGCATCCGGCAGCAGTTCCGCAAAATTCTCGCGGACCCGCGCGTGCATTATCTGGGTCACATTCGCGTGGGCGAACAGGCTGATCTGACGCTCAGCGAACTGCGCGAAATTCTTGCGCCTTCAGCCGTGGTCGTCGCGGCTGGCGCCCAGGGCACCAAATCGCTCGGCCTGGCTGGTGAAACCGCGCGCGGCATCTGTCACGCCAAGGATCTGGTCTATCACTACAACGCGCTCCCGCCCTTTTCACAGCAGGAATTTCATCTCGGTGATCGCGTCGCCATCGTCGGCATCGGCAATGTGATGGTGGACATCGCGCATTTTCTGGTGCACGACAAGAAAGTGGCCGAAGTGATTGCGGTCGCCCGCCGCGGCCCGTCACAGCGCGCTTACACCGATCACGAAATGGAAGCCATCGCTGCCAATATTGACCAGGCTGATTTGCGGCAGGAACTAGAACGCATTCGCGCGCGCATCGAACCGTGCGGCGATCAGGTTGAGGCCGTCTTTCAGGCGCTGCTGAAACCGTTCAAGGGGCCGTCAAAAGAGGGCGAGAGTCCGACCAGGGTCAGATTCCGTTTTCTCTCTTCACCCGTCGAAATCATTCAGGACGAGCGGGGCCACACCTGCGCGCTGCGGGTTGAGGACACCGAACTCGTGCCGAAGGGTGATGATTTTTCCGCGCGCGGGCTGGGGACTTTTACGGACCTCGCGGTTGACACGGTGGTGTTCGCCGTTGGCGACAGCGTGGACACAACGCTTGGTCTGCCGCACGGCAAAGGCGGTTATGCCACCTGCCCGGAGCCTGATGCTGACAACCCTGGTGATGAAGCCTATCGGGTTTACGATCCGCAGACCTGCGCGGCAATTCCGGGCCTCTTTGTCATCGGCTGGTCGCGGCAGGCTTCGGACGGCCTGGTCGGCAAGGCGCGTCAGGACGGGGAACGCGGCGTGCAAGTGGTCAATCGCTATCTCAACAGAGCGGCTCCGGGTGCGGCTGAAGATGCCGCCGCAAAGATCACCCGGCTGCGTGCCCGGTTGCAGGAACGCGGCATTCGTACCGCCGATTACGCCGACGTGCAGCGACTCGAAGCCGCCGAACGCGAACTCGCACAGCAACGCGGACTGGAGTTTTATAAATTTTCGAGCGACGAAGAGATGTTTGCACAGTTGCAGTCTCATGGATAAATCCGAAAGAAAGGCTATTAACACAGTATGCCAATAACCGTACTCAGGGAAACCGAACCCGGTGAATCACGTGTGGCGCTGGTGCCTGAATCAGTCAAAAAGCTGGTCGGGATGAAAGCTGTCGTGGCGGTCGAGCGCGGCGCGGGATCCGATGCGGGCGCGAGCGATGCCGATTACGAAGCGGCAGGCGCGCAGCTTTCAAATGATCGCGCGGCGCTCGCTGAATCAGCCGACGTGCTGGTCTGCGTCAACCGTCCACCCGCCGAGGTGATTGCCCGGCTGAAAAAAGGCGCGCTGGTCATTGGCTTTCTGCGCCCGCTGGATGAACCGGAAGCGCTCAGGCCGATGATTGAACGCGGCGTGACGGCCTGTGCCGTCGAACTGATTCCGCGCAGCACGCGGGCGCAGGCGATGGATGCGCTCTCTTCGATGGCCACGATTGTCGGTTACAAGGCGGTGCTGATGGCGGCGGCACAGGCGCCGCGGATGTTCCCGATGCTGACGACGGCGGCGGGCACAGTGCCGCCGGCGAAAGTGCTGGTGCTGGGCGCAGGCGTGGCCGGGCTGCAGGCCATTGCGACGGCGCGGCGACTCGGCGCGGTGGTCGAAGGTTTTGACATTCGCGCGGCGGCAGGTGAAGCCGTGCGTTCGCTCGGCGCAAAGTTTCTTGAAGTTGATCTTGCGGGTTTGCAAACCGAAGACGCGGGCGGTTATGCCAAAGAGGTCGGTGAAGAAGTCATGCAGCGCAGCCGCGAACTGATTGCCAAAGCGGCGCGACAAACCGACTGCATCATCACTTCAGCGGCAGTGCCGGGCAAACGCGCGCCGATTCTGATTACCGAAGAGGCCGTCAACAACATGAAGCGCGGTTCAATCGTCGTGGACCTGGCCGGGCCGACCGGCGGCAACTGCGCCGTCAGCGAACCAGGCCAGACCATCGAGAAAAACGGCGTGACGGTGATGTGCCCGCTCAACCTGGCGGCGACCGTGCCGGTGCATGCCAGCCAGCTTTATTCGCGCAACGTGACGACGTTTCTCAGCGAAATGATCAAGGACGGCGCGCTCAACGTTGATCTGAGCAACGATGTCGTCGGGCCGAGTTGCGCGGTTCACGACGGCGCAGCGAAGCATCCGCGTATTCAATCTGCTCTCGCTGGCGGTCAGGCAGGATGAGCGATGCCCACAAATCTCCACGACCGTTTTTTCCGTGAGTCTTTCGCTGAGCCTGAACTGGCGGCTGAATTCCTGCGCCATTATCTGCCGCCGGAACTGGCCGCGGCGCTGGATCTGCGACGACTCGAAGTGCTGAAAGACTCCTTTGTTGACGAGGAACTCAAAGCCCATTTGTCCGACCTGCTCTGCCGCGTCAGATTCAAGAGAGGCGGCGCGGTTTACATTTATATTCTGCTGGAACACAAAAGCGCGCCCGCGCAGTGGGTGGCGCTGCAACTGCTGCGCTATATGCTCAGAATCTGGCAGCAGATTCCGCAGCAGCGCGCGGCGAAACTGCCGGTGATCTTTCCGCTCGTGTTTTATCATGGGAAACGCCGCTGGCGTGTGCCGCGCCGGTTCAGCGCCCTGTTCGACGCGCGGGCGCTCGGGCAGGTAAAGCAGTACGTGCCTGAGTTTGAGTATTATCTCTGCGATCTGTCAGCCACGAGCGACACACCCATTCGGGGCGAGGCTTCCCTGCGCGCGACGCTGCTCGCGCTGCGTGGCGTCTTTGATGATGAGACTCTGGAATGGCTGACTGAGGTGATACGCCTGCTCTTCGCTGATCCGGCCAGGTGGGAAGAACTGAAAAAAGCGCTGGCGTATCTGGGGCAGGCGCAGCGAATCAATCGAAGTGATGTGAATCGGGCGCTGGCGCGGGCGGATCAGGACCAACGCAGGAAAGGAGAGTTTATGCAGACCTTCCTCGATGAATGGAAACAGATGGGACGCGAAGAAGGACGCGAAGAAGGACGCGAAGAAGGACGCGAAGAAGGTGCCCTGCTGGTGCTGCTGCGGTTGCTTAATCGCCGCTTCGGCCCGCCGGGCAAACAACTGCAAAAGCGCATTCAGCGCCTCTCGCTGACGCAGCTTGAGCAACTCAGCGAAGCGATTCTCGACTTTCATTCGCGCCGGGAACTGTCAAACTGGCTCAGGCAGCACGGCGCCTGAAACTTCAACTTCTGATCTTATGACCGGAGGCTCCTTATTGTGAGTGCAGAAAATCTGATTGCATCATTGTACGTGTTCGCACTGGCTGCATTTCTGGGCTATCAGGTAATTTCGCGTGTGCCGCCGCTGCTGCACACGCCGCTGATGTCGGCGACCAACGCTATTTCCGCGATTTCAGTCGTCGGCGCCATCGTGACGGCGGGCGCTGATTACGGCCCGGTCAGCCGGGTTCTCGGCTTCATTGCCGTCATCTCAGCCATGATCAACGTGGTCGGCGGTTTTATGATTACGGACCGCATGCTGAAGATGTTCAAGGACAGGATCGGCGGCGGGAAGGAGGAGCAGCGCTAATGCATCCGGAATACTTCATCGAGTTCGCCTACCTGCTCGCCTCGATTCTTTTCATCTATGGTTTGAAGGCGCTCAGTCATCCCACAACGGCGCGCAAGGGCATGAACAGCGCCGCCGCCGGGATGTTGCTGGCCATCATCGGCACGCTGATGCATTACGAGATCGTCAGCTACACCTGGATCATCATCGGTCTGATCATCGGCGGAATGATCGGCGCCGCGATGTCCATCTGGATGCCGATGACCGCGATGCCGCAACGAACCGCGCTCTCGCACGCCTTTGGCGCGCTGGCGGCGTCGCTGGTGGGCATTTCAGAATACTACCGGCATGTGATCGGCCTGGGCGAATCACTGCCGGCCTACAAGATGGCGGCGCTCGGCTTTGAAATACTCTTCGGCAGTCTGACCGTGACGGGCAGTCTGCTCGCCTTCGCCAAACTGCAGGAGATGATGCGCGGCACGCCGATCACTTACAAAGGGCAGAATTTCATCAACGTCACGCTGTTTCTGGTCGCCGCCGGAATTTTCGTTTATCTGATCTTTGATCCGACGGCGAGCACGCTTTTTTACGTGATGGTCGGGCTGTCATTTCTGTTCGGCGTGCTGCTGGTGCTGCCGATTGGTTCGGCGGATATGCCGGTCGTAATGTCGCTGATGAACTCGTATGCGGGTCTGGCTTCGGCGGCGACGGGGTTTGCCATCGGCAATAACGTGCTGATCATCGCCGGCACGCTGGATGGTTTTTCGGGTTTCATCCTGTCCATTCTGATGTGCCGCGCCATGAATCGCTCAGTGACCAACGTGCTGTTCGGCGCGTTCGGCTCGCCCGTCGAAGACACGGCGGCGCAGATCGGCGGAGTGATGCGCGAAGTGAGCGCCGATGACGTGGCCGTGCAGCTTGCCTATGCCCGGCAGGTGGTCTTTGTGCCGGGTTACGGGATGGCGACCGCGCAGGCACAGCACGCCGTGCGTGAACTGGCCGATGTGCTCGAACACAAGGGCGTCATCGTCAAGTATGCGATTCATCCGGTGGCCGGACGCATGCCGGGTCATATGAATGTGCTGCTCGCGGAAGCCAATGTTCCGTATTCGCAGCTTTACGAGCTTGAGCAGATCAACCCGGACATGAACGCGACCGATGTGTCCGTGGTCATCGGGGCGAATGACGTGGTCAACCCTGACGCGCGCGACAATCCGAAAAGCCCGATTGCCGGCATGCCGATCATCGAAGTGGACAAATCATCCTCGGTGGTCGTGCTCAAACGCGGCAAGGGCAAGGGATTTTCAGGGCTGGAAAACCCGCTCTTTTTCAAGGCGAATACAGGCATGCTGTACGGCGACGCCAAGTCTTCGCTGACCAGACTCGCCCAGGCCGTGCAGCAGGCCTGACCATCATCGGTGCACCACTCGCCCTGTCGCCACAGCCGCCCGGTCTGGCGGCAGGGTGATCTGTTTGACAATCCCTGTCACTGGTCACTATAATTTCGCGCTTTCCGTCAGACTGCCCCGGATCCTGATATTCCCCTGAATGCTGATTCACACTTTGCAGATGCGCCGTCAGGCTTTCGACACTCTGGAATTTGACAAACTGAAGGAATCTCTGCTGCGCCTGGCCCGCACCCCGCTCGGGGCCGAGCGCGTCCAGGGACTGACCACTTCAGATGATGTCGAAACGATCACTCGTGCCCTGAAACAGACGAGTGAAGGGGTCGAATATTTGCGTGAAGGGACAGCCTTTGACTTCAGCGACCTGCCCGATCCGGGTCCGGCTCTGGCCAGGTTGAACGTTGCGGACATCAATCTTGAACCACACGACATTCTTGATCTGATGCGTCTGATGTCGGTCGCTTCAGGGCTGCGTGAAACTTTCCGCGATGAAGCCGCGCGCTTTCCGCTGCTGCGAGAGATCACGAAGGACATTGCCAATCTGCGCACGCTCGAACAGCGACTCCGGTCACGCATTCACCCGGACGGCGAGATTGACGATTTTGCCAGCCCGGAACTGCGCGAAGCCCGCTATCAGATGACGCAGGTGCGCAGCCACCTTCAGCGTTCGCTCGAAAGAATTCTCAAACAGGCCGAAGCCGATCACGCGCTGCGCGATGATTTCGTCACCATTCGCAATGAGCGTTACGTCATTCCGATTCGCAATGACAATCGCGGCGCCGTCGCGGGCGTGGTTCACGGCATGTCCTCGTCGGGTCAGACGGCCTTCATTGAACCGCTCGAAACGATTGAACTCAACAATGACCTCGTTCGGCTGCGCGAGGTTGAGCAGGCCGAGATCACCAAAGTTCTGTTCAAAATCACGGCAGAGCTGCGGGATGAACGCGCCTCGCTTCAGCACATGGCTGAAGCCGTCAGCCTGGTTGATTTCATCGCAGCCAAAGCGCGGCTGGCCATTCAGCACGATGCCATCGAACCGGCAATCAATGAAGCCGGGCGGATGTTTTTGAAAAATGCGCGGCATCCGCTGCTTGAAGAAAATCTGAAGACGCAGCGCCTCAGCATTGTGCCGATTTCGCTGGAGCTTGATGCCGCTCATCGCGTCATGGTCATCAGCGGGCCGAATGCCGGCGGCAAGACCGTTGTGCTCAAGACCGCCGGGTTGCTGGCATTGATGGCGCAGGCCGGATTGCACGTTCCGGCGACCGATGCCGATCTGCCGATTTTTCATCAGGTGCTGGCCGACATTGGCGACCATCAGTCAATTGCCGCCAATCTTTCGACCTTCACCGCGCACCTTGAAAACATTCGCGACATCAGTGACACGCTCGCACCGCCCGCCCTGATTCTGCTGGACGAAGTCGGCACAGGCACTGACCCCGAAGAAGGCTCGGCGCTCGGCGTGGCGATGGTTGATTATTTCCGCGAACGCGGCGCGCACGTCATGGTCACGACGCATTACAGCGGGCTGAAAATGTACGCGACCAATTCGCCCGGCGTCATCAATGCCAGCGTTGAATTCGATGAACGAACGCTGAGGCCGACTTATCATTTGCTGGTCGGGCTGGCCGGTTCGTCTTCGGGCATCGAAATCGCCCGGCGCTTCGGCATCCCGGCTGACATCACCGAACGCGCGGCGGCACAGGTCACAGGCGCGACGACCGAAGCGACCGAATACCTGCGGCGGCTGAAGGCGCAGCGCGACGAACAGCAGCAGATGCTCGCCGCCATCGAGGAAGAACGCGCCGCCGTGGCGAAAAAATACGCCGAACTGGAAAAGGACTTTCAGCAGCGCGAACGCGAACGCGAAAAAGTATTCCGCGCTGAACTACAGCAGGTCGTTGATGAGTTCGTGGCCAAAGCCGAAAAATTTGCCGCGCAGATCGAAACCGCGCCCGATGCACGCAAGGCTCGCCGGGAAACCGAACGCCGCGCCGCTGAATTGCGCAGTTCGGCCACGTCCGCGCTGTTTGAAATGAAGCGTCACGCTCCGGGCGACGCGCAGAATCAGCCCGCAGCCCAAAGCGCAGAACCCGCGCCCGCCGCCAGAGACTTGCAACCCGGCGACCGCGTGCTGGTGCTGTCGCTCGACAAGGAAGGCGTCGTTGAATCGGTCAGCGAACAGGAAATCGGCGTGCAGGTCGGCGCGCTGCGCTTCCGCGAACAACCTGAAAACCTGCGGCTGGTTCAGACCGGCAAGCCGTCCGGCAAATCGCAGGCGCGCGGGATTGACGTGTTGCCCAAAGGCGTTTCAGTCTCGCTGCGGGACCAGCCGGAACTGCAAAGCAGCGAACTCAACGTCATCGGCAAAACCGCCGCGGAGGCGACCGATGCGGCAGACAAATTTCTGGATGCGGCTTATCTCAGTAACTATGACCGCATTCGCATCGTTCACGGGATGGGGATGGGCGCGCTCAGAAGGGCTGTCGCCACGCTGCTTTCAGGACATCCGCACGTGGCGAAGTTTTATCCCGCAGCCGCCAGCGAGGGCGGCAATGGCGCCACAATCGTTGAATTGAAGAAATAAACCCGGCAACAGTCCCACACAAAACGGTTGGTAAAAACGCTCCATTGCGCGTTTTTACCAGATTACAGAAATTTCCACCGGATACCGAATCACTGGGAACTGACAAACCTGACCGGCAGCCCCGTCTGACATGCGAATTCCACGCGGCTTCAGCGACGAATTACGAAATCAGGCCGACATTGTGCGGATCGTCTCTGATTATGTGACTCTGAAAAAAAAGGGGCGCGACTATGCCGCCTGCTGCCCGTTCCATCACGAAAAGACGCCGAGCTTTTATGTCAGCCAGACCAAACAGTTTTACAAATGTTTCGGCTGCGGCGAATTCGGCAACGTCTTTGATTTCGTGATCAAAATGGAAGGCTGCTCGTTCCCCGAAGCCGTGCAGATCGTCGCCGACAAAAGCGGCGTGGCAGTGCCGGTCGTCGAAACTTCGCCCGATTACGAGGCCCGCAACCGCGACCGCGAGGACATCCGCCAGCTCAACCAGTGGGCGGCTGAGTTCTTTGAAAGCAGTCTCACCGATTCCGCCGAAGGTCGCCGCGCCCTCGATTACCTTGCGCAGCGCGGCGTGAGCGCCGAGACGCAACAGCAGTTTCATCTGGGCTATGCCCCGAATTCCTGGGATGCGCTTGGCAGTTTGCTGGCCCGGCGCGGCGCAACCCGCCAGCAGATTGAACGCAGCGGCCTGGTCGTGCTGAAAGACAGCGGCGGCTATTACGACAAATTTCGCGGGCGGCTGATGTTTCCCATCTGCGACGCGCAGGGCCGCATCGTCGCTTTCGGAGGCCGCATTCTGGGCGAGGGCGAGCCGAAATATCTGAACTCGCCCGAAACTGCGCTCTATACCAAGGGCCAGCACCTGTTCGGACTCGCCCAGGCCAGGGATTACATCCGGCGTCAGGGCTTTGCAATTCTGGTCGAAGGCTATCTGGATTTTCTGATTCCCTTTCAGCACGGCGTCAGAAATCTCGTGGCCAGCCTCGGCACGGCGCTGACCGAACAGCAGGTGCGACTGATCGGACGCTACAGCGAAAAACGGCAGATCGTGGTCAACTTCGATCCTGACAAGGCCGGCGTCAACGCGACCAAACGCAGTCTGGAAATGCTGCTGACGCAGGGTTTCAGGGTCAATGTGCTGACGCTGCCTGACAACCTTGACCCTGATGAATACATCAGAGCAAGCGGCCCGGAGGCATACGGGGCGCTCTTAAAAAGTTCTCAGCCGTTCCTTGATTACATCGTGGATCAGGCAGTCAAAGAGAATGATCTGACGCGCCCGGCAGGCAAAGTCGAAACGCTCAACGCGATTCTGCCGTATATGAAGCTGGTCAGCGACCGGGTCGAACTGGCGGAACACTGTGAACGCATCGCTGACCGTTTGAAAATTGACAGCAAACTGATTCGTGACGAACTGAAAAAAGCCGCCACGAACCGGCAGGAAAAAGTCAGCGAACGGGCGCTGGTCGCCACGATGACCATCAAACCTGCTGAACGAAAGTTGCTTGAAATTTTATTGAATCACGCCGAGGTGCGGCGGCGGGTCGTCAGAGAAATCAAAGCCGAAGATTACACCGGCCTGCGCACCAGCGAGCTTTTCCGCTTACTGGCGGAATTTGACAATCAGAATCTCGATCCGACTTATGCCGTGTTGAGCAGCCGACTGGAAGACGACCCCGATCTGGCGCAGAACTTACTGCCCAAACTGATGATTCCCGGCGAAGACACGGCAGCGGATCTCAAGGAAGATACCCTGCGACTGGAACGCAAGGCCCTGGAAAGTCTGCACACTATTCGTGTCGAGCAGTTGACTGAACAACAGGCCGCGTTACAGGCAGAGATCAATGAAGCCCAGCGCGCGGGCGATCTGGTCCGAGTTAGTGAACTCACCATGAAAAAAATGAAATTGTCCATGATGGGACGCGCGCTCGGGCAGTCATGACAGCAATCATACTTCAGTCAGCCGACAGCGATTTGAGGCGACCGTAATAACTGCCCCGCGGCGGCGACTGTAACTGACTAAAAACAAGTGAACCTCAACCAGGACGA
>CAYWDW010000033.1:10664-15627 GCA_964457105.1 uncultured Heliobacteriaceae bacterium | reverse complement strand
GGGGTCAGTACCTGACGGCAGTTTCGGCCTGATCAGCTTTCGGGGCATTTCCGGCTCGGCGGTCTTTGATTTTTCTCTGATAGCGGGAGGCACTGTCAAAGAAAGACTCCGAACTCAAGGATCGGATTGGGGCAACTCTGAACTGAAGCGGCGACGGCTCAGGCAGGCTGTCGCCGGAGCGGCAGCAACTTTATCCCGGCTCCTTACCATCTGGTCAGGCCGAGCCGTTTGAGCGCGTGCGCGGTCGGGTAACCAGTCGCATCAATCCGCTGACTGACCTGAAACCGCTTCATGGCGTCATAGGTCACATCGTCCCAGACGCCGGTCGGCTCGCCGGAATAAAAACCTTTCTGACTGAGCGCCTGCTGAATTTCAGTGATGCGCTCAGGCTCCATACTGACTTCAATGCGTTTGCTGGAAACGTTCGGCGCTGTGGCCGTGTGATTGAAGGCTCGCAGGGCGCGGCGCGCCACACCCGAATTATCCGCGCCGGGTCGCGCCGGGTCATACTCCTTCACTTCAATAATGTCCGGGACAACGGCCACCGGCGACGCTGACTCGCGCGCGGCTCTGGTCGTTTCAATCGTAAAACTGGTGACACTGGCTCCGGCTTCCGTTTCGTCGCGTTCGGTCTTGCCGCCGAATTTGCCTTTGCGGGCGGGCGCGACTTCAGCCTCAGGCTGTTCGCGGACGACGCGCTTCTCGGTGACTGACTTCTCGGCTTTGACGGTTCGTTCCTCGCGCTCAGCCGGATGTTTGATCTTCTCAGCCTTCTCTTCTCTGAGGTCCCGGCTTTTCGACTTTTTCGCTTCTGTCGCAGCGGCGCGCCGGTCCGCGACCCGGCCACGCGATTTTGATTTCGCCGGTGCGCGCTTGTTCTCCGCCGCCTGTTTTCCCTTTTTTCCTTTCTGGTCACGGGTCGTGCGCGCCGCAGTTGTTTCGTTCTGCCTGCCGCGTTTCTTTCCGGCTTTCGGCAATTCAGTTTTGCGCGCACTCTCTTTCTGCTTCGCGCGGTTCTTTTCTGCCGCAGCCTTTTCCTTCGGCTGTTTGCGTGCGGCCAGGGTGGTGAACGAAACGGACGAAACAAAAGCAACCAGCATCAGACTGGTCATCAGGTGAATAAAGTGACGACGAATGAACATGAGGGACCTCCGTGAAATTCGATCCCGCGAGGAGCATGACGAGTTTTGCTTGTGGCCAATGATTACTGCTGATCGTGACAACCGCTGCGACACAAGGGGTGCGGCGTGATTATATGCAGAACGATGAGCGACCGCCAGCCTTTTCGCCACTCTGATGCGCAATAAAAACAACGGGCCTGCCGAAGCCATCAGCTTCGGCAGGCCCGTCAATACTCCGGCGCTCAGGGGCGCTTATGGTCTCTTTTTCGTGGATCTGCTGCTGCCCTTTTCAGATTTGGGCGGCTGCAGGTTATTGCCAACGACCAGATCCTTGATGACGACCTTGACCTCTTCAACGTGCGGATTATTCGGCGGCGCTTTATCAAGGAATTTTTGCAGCGTGTTGGCCGAGTCCTGAAACTTGCCGGCTCCGGCATAGGCGAGGCCCAGTTCATAGAGCGCATCCAGGTTTTCAGGGTCGCCCTGCAGAATTTCCTGATAGGCCGTAATCGCCTGTTCCGACTTGCCCGATTCAAAGAAAGTCTTGGCACCCTTGACCATCATGGCCTTTTTCGCTGCCGGATCATCTGTCAGCGCTGCCGCTTCCTTGTAAGTCGTCGCGGCGGTGTCAGCCGCCGCACTATCGCTATACTTCGTGGCCAGAATGTAATTGGCGTCAGCCTTGCTCTTGGTAAAGGCGGCGAGGTTTTTCTTCAGCGCCGGATCATTGGCTTTGGTCGGATCGCTCATCAGCGCCTTGAGCGTGGTCAGCGCCTTGTCAGCCGACGCGGCTGAGTCAACGAAATCCTGTTTGGCCGCGTCACGCTGACCGCCGTTGATTTTGACGACGCCGCTGTTGAAAAGCGCAATCGCCAGGTTCCCCAGAAAGATCGTCTGATTCTGATCGTTCGGGTCAGGATTGAGCCTGACGGCCTCGCGGTATTCAGTCGTCGCGACCGCGTAATCATTCTTAGCCAGCGCCGCCTGGCCAGCCTCGAAGTGCAGCTTCATCTCCTCGAATTTGGCCTTGTAATCCTCAATCTCCTTCTTCTTCTTATCGTACTCTTCCTTCTGCTTCTTGTACTCGGCCTCGGTCATCTGCTTCTGCTGACCGCCGCCCTGTTTGGCTGCGGTCTGCGCCTGTTTGATCTGATCCATTGTCAGTTTGCTGCCATCACCGGCATTCAGGGTGATCGGTGAAATCGGCTGGTCAGGTTTGACATCGGTAATGTAAGTCGGCGCGTAGCCGGGCGCTGAAATCAGAATCGTATATCTGCCGACAAACGGCACGCCCGCGTGCAGGTAATGACCTTTCTTGTCGCCCTGCGCTTCGTAATTGCCCCTGATGTCGGTGCGCACAATTTCAACTTTCGCGCCGACGACGGGTTCGCCCTTTTCATTCTTGAGATCAAGCTCGATACGCCCGCTCTGTGCCAGTGCGCTGATGACACAGCACGCGCTGACCATCAGGGCCGCCATAAAATTTTTGATTCGCATGATTTCCTCCATTGGGTGCTGAAGATTCACTGAAGACCTGATAACCGCTGCTGGCGTTGCCGCCTGGTCGCTGGCGCACCGATTTTGTGCGCGCCCTCAGATGCCCGGATGAGGCTGTCCGTTGCAACGCCCGCGCGAACTTTGTGCAACTGGTCCTGCTGACGAGCAGTGATTGATAAGCTGACGTTGATAACCAGATTGATGATTCCGCCTGAAGATCATCAGGGTGAAGCGAATTCTACCCCGCGCACCAGCGGGTTTCAAATGCTTCAGACGGCAGTCGCATAAGGAATCGGGTCGCGCACGCCTGCTTCACGAAAGCCGCGCAGCCTGAGCGCGCAACTGTCGCATTCGCCGCACGCCTGATCTTCGGCCTTGTAACACGACCAGCTCAGTTCAAGCGGCGCGCCGAGTTCCAGCCCGCGCCTGATGATTTCACTTTTGCGCAGATGAATGACCGGCGTCACCAGGCTGATGACGGTTTCAGGCCGGGTGCCGATGCTGATGGCGCGCTCGAAGGCTTCATAAAATTCCGGGCGGCAGTCGGGATAACCGGAACTGTCTTCGGCCACCGCTCCAATGTAAATGCGCCCGGCGCCGATCACCTCAGCCCAGCTTGTTGCAATCGCCAGCAGGTGCGCGTTGCGAAACGGCACATATGAAGTCGGCACCTCCTGCGCTTCCAGGTTTGCCCGGCTGACTTCAATGCTGTCATCAGTGAGCGACGAACCGCCGATCTGCGCCAGATGCGCAATGCTCGTCGTCAGCCGGTGTTTCGCCTGATAAAAATCGGCAATGTCATTGAAGGCCTTCAACTCGCGCCGTTCGGTGCGCTGCCCGTAACTGACGTGCAGCATCGCCAGGTCGCACGACTGCGCGGCCATCGCCGTCGTCACGCAACTGTCCATTCCCCCACTCGCTAAAACCACTGCCAGCATGTTCAGATCTGTAAAGTTGAAAGTCGAGATTCAGACACCCTTCGTGTCCGGCCCCCAGATGAGTTTGTGCATCTGCAACTGCAATCGCGCCCGCACGCCTGATTGCAGAATCCACCCGGCCAGGTCTTTCCACTCCACCGCGCCCCAGACCGGCGACATCAGCACGAATGGGACACGCTGAGCGAGGCGATACTTTTCAATCATCTCACGCGCGTAATCAAAATCGGCGCGGTCTGCAATCACGAACTTGATTTCATCCTGCGGATTCAGGCGTTCAAGGTTGGGCCAGAAGTTGCGCTCGGCCTCGCCGCTGCCGGGGCATTTCACATCGAGGATTCTGATGGCGCGACTGTCAAGCACGCTCGCGTCAAGGCTGCCGCCGGTTTCGACCAGCACGGTGAAACCTTCATCACACAATCGCCGCACGAGTTCTGTGCATTCGCGCTTTTGCACGAGCGGTTCGCCGCCCGTGATTTCAACCAGGCGACAGCCGTAACCGCGCACCCGCTCCAGCACTTCATCCACGCTCATTTCAGTGCCGCCTGTGAACGTGTATTCACTGTCACACCACGTGCAGCGCAGATTGCACCACGTCAGCCGGACAAACGCGCACGGCAGCCCGGCATAAGACGATTCGCCCTGAATTGAATAGAAGATTTCAGTAATCCGCATGCCCGATGGATGAGTGATGAATGCGGGCATTCATCACTCATCACTCATCATTCAAAACAGTCTCTCATTCGGCGGCTTGACGCCCTTGAGACGAATGTAAATGGTCGTCTGACCGCGATGATGCGTCTGATGCTCGAAGGCTTTGGCGAACGCGACGGAGCGGGGCATGTTCGTATTGAAGAATTTCACGCGCTCATCAAGTTTCGCCTCGTTGAGCGTTTTCAGGCCGTTGATCACCAGGTCATAGCTTTCCAGCACTGTTTTGGTCAGCGCGGCTTTGCCCTTGAGTTCGTCCATCTTTTCCAGGTTCTTGCCCTGATACGGATTGGCCTGCCCGGTAATACCTGACCCAAAAAGAAAATTGCCACTGGCCAGGTGCAGCATCTGTTCAGCGAAACTGCGGATTTCAGGCGTCGGCTTTAAGCTGTAGCCATCTTCCGGCATCACATCGAGGTATTCCTTTGTGTAATTCCGCGCCCGCGTCCATTCAGCTACCATTCCGTCAATTCGTCCGGTCGGAAATTCCTTTGTCGGGGGGGCCTGCGCCGGAGCCGCTTTCTGCTGCCCGGCGGCCTGCTGCGCGACACAAACCAGTGACAATGCCGCGCTCAGCGCCAGCGTGCTGACCAGGTACCGCAGTGCTCGAATTCTCTGCTTCATAGAAGTCTCCTTATTGGTGTTGTTGCTGGAAAAACTCTGCTTTGGATCGTCGTGATGATGGCACAGCCCGGCCAG
>CAYWDW010000033.1:0-10564 GCA_964457105.1 uncultured Heliobacteriaceae bacterium | reverse complement strand
CTTGTTGGTCTGGCCTTTTGCCTTTGCGGTTTCCCTGCTAACTTAGCGTGTATGGAAGAAATCTTCGGCCCGCGCGGCCTCATTGCCCGCCATCATCCCGATTATGAATACCGCCCCGGTCAGGTGGCGATGGCCGAAGCTGTGGCGACGGCGCTTGAACAGCGTCATCACCTGCTCGTCGAAGCCGGAACCGGCACGGGCAAGACGCTCGCTTATCTCGTTCCGGCAGTCGGCCTGGGCAAGCGCGTCGTGGTTTCGACCGGGACGAAGAATCTGCAGGAGCAGCTTTATTTCAAGGACATTCCGTTTCTGCAAAAAGTTCTGCCGCGCAAATTCCGCGCAACTTACCTCAAGGGCAGATCGAATTATCTGTGCCTGCAACGCCTCAAGCGCGCGGAATCGAATCCGGTACTCGATGGCCTGGATGAAGTTGATTACTTCGATCTGGTGCGCCGCTGGGCGTTCGATTCGCCGACGGGTGATCGCGCCGAACTGACTGAACTGCCCGAACACATCGGATTCTGGCGACACATTGATGCGCGCTCGGATACCTGTCTCGGCTCGAAATGTCCGAACTTCGATCCGTGCTTTATCACGCGGGCCAGGCAGCAGGCGCTCGATTCAGATGTCATCATCGTCAATCATCATCTCTTTTTTGCGGACCTCGCGCTGCGCGGCAGGGAATGGGGTCAGGTGCTGCCTGATTACGCCGCCGTCATCTTTGACGAAGCGCATCAGATTGAAGACATTGCTGCGGCCTATTTCGGCGCGATGATTTCAAGCTATCAGCTTGAAGACCTGATCGGCGACATTTCGCGCCTCGCGCTGACCGACGTTGATGCCGCGCGCGAAGTCACAAAGGCCGGGGCGCGCACGGTGAAATTTGCCGAACAGTTCTGGATGAGTTTCGATGCAGCGAGCCGCCTGCTGCCGGTGTCAGCCAATGCTGAAGGCCGCTTCACGCTGCGCCCGCAGATGTTCGTGAAAACTTCGCGCACGGGCGAGTCGCAGGCCACGCCCGCCGGTGAACGCTTCATGCAGTTCCGCAATGCGCTTGAACGTCTGATCGGTTCGCTTGGGATCGTCAAAGAACCGCCGCCTGAAATGGAAGCCATCCTGCGCCGCGCCGAACAGTTTCGCTTCGATCTCGAATTCATCATCGAAGCCGCCGATGCCAATTTTGTGTACTGGTGCGAACGCCGAGGCCGGGGCACATTTTTGCAGGCCACGCCGACCAATGTTTCCGGCCTGCTCGAAGACCGTTTGTTCAGTAAGATCGAAACTGTCGTGCTGACTTCGGCCACGCTGACAAGCGCCGGGTCATTCGATTTCATCCGGCAGCGCCTCGGCCTTGAAGAACCTGCCGAACTGATTGCCGAATCGAATTACGATTACGAAAGTCAGACGCTGCTTTATCTGCCATCGCAGATGCCCGACCCGCGCGATGCCGGATTTACCGGGGCCGCCGCGGCTGAGATTGTGAATCTGCTCAACGCCAGCCAGGGCCGCGCCTTTGTGCTGTGCACCAGCAATGCGTCAATGCAGGCGCTGCGCCAGATTGTCGAACCGCAGATTGAATTCCCCGTGCTGATGCAGGGCGAAGGTTCGCGCACCGGCCTGCTCGACAAATTCAGAAGCACAAACAACTGCGTCCTGTTTGCCACGGCGAGTTTCTGGCAGGGCGTGGACGTGCGCGGCGAGGCGTTGTCGTGCGTGATTATTGACAAGCTCCCCTTCGCCGTCCCGACTGATCCGGTCGTCGCCGCCCGGCAGCGACAGATTGACGCGCAGGGCGGCAGCAGTTTCACCGAATACTCGGTGCCGTCAGCAATTATTTCACTCAAGCAGGGCATCGGTCGCCTGATTCGCAGCGCCACAGATCGCGGCGTGCTGGCGATTTTAGACCCGCGCCTGACGACCAAAAATTATGGTCGCCTCTTTCTCGAAAGCCTGCCCCCCTGTCCCGTCACGCGCCGCCTCAGTGAGGTTGAGCAGTTCTTTGCCTGAAACACGAATGAGACCGATGCTCGTCTCTTTCGCCCGAACGGCCACCCGGCTACAATCACGCCACTCATGGCTTAAGCAGCCTGCAGCAACTTGATCAATTCAGGAGTCAGCAATGAATAACCTTCAGCCCACAAAGGAACACAAGTTTACCTTCGGCCTGTGGACCGTCGGCAATCCGGGGCGCGACCCGTTTGGCGAACCGACGCGGGCGCAGATTTCGCCTGTGACCATCGTCAAACGCCTGTCTGAACTCGGCGCTTACGGCGTCAATTTTCACGACAACGATTTAGTGCCGCCTGGCGCCACGGCAGCAGAACGCGACCGCATCGTGCGCGATTTCAAGGCCGCGCTCAGCGATTACGGCCTGTGCGTGCCGATGGCCACGACCAACCTGTTCAGCGATCCGGTTTTCAAGGACGGCGCCTTCACTTCAAACGATCCGCGCGTGCGTTTGTACGCCGTGCAGAAAACCATGCACGCCATGGATCTCGGCGCTGAGTGCGGCGCGAAAATTTATGTCTTCTGGGGCGGACGCGAAGGCGCTGAAGTTGACGCCGCCAAAGACGCGCGCGAAGCCATCAAGTGGTTCCGCGAAGCTATGAACTTTTTGTGCGAATACAACCTTGCGCAGGGCTACGGCTACAAGTTCGCGCTCGAAGCCAAACCGAACGAACCGCGCGGCGATATTTATTTCCCTTCGACCGGCGCTTATCTTGGTTTCATCAACACGCTCGATCATCCGGCGATGGTCGGCGTCAATCCCGAAGTCGGCCACGAACAGATGGCGGGGCTGAATTTTTATCACGTCGTCGCGCAGGCCATCGAAGCCGGCAAGCTCTTTCACATTGATCTGAACGATCAGAAAGGCCCGCGCTTCGATCAGGATTTGCGCTTCGGGTCCGAAGGCATCAAGAATCTCTTCTTCCTGGTGAAGCTGCTCGAAGAAGCTTACGACGGCCCGCGCCACTTTGACGCGCACTGTTACCGCAGCGAGGATGAAGAAGGCGTCTGGGATTTCGCCGCCGGGTGCATGCGCACTTACCTGATCTTCAAAGAGAAGGCGCGACAGTTTGCCGAGGACAAAGACATTCAGGCGCTGCTCGCCGAAATCAAAACCACCGATCCGGCCTTTGAACCCGTGCCGCTCAAGTTCACAAAGGAAAACGCCGGGAAGATCAAACACCTGCCGCTGGATCGGATTGAACTGGCGAAGAAGCGATTGCCATACGAGCGGCTGGATCAGCTCGTGGTTGATCTGCTGCTGGGTATAAGATGAGTCTGACCTGGCTGGGCAATGAGTTTTTCATTGCTCAGCCAGCTTCACTGAAAGGCTGGCGCAGGATGAGCGCAACACTGACACTCGTGACGGCGGATGAGCTGTTACAGATGCCGGATGACGGGTTCCGTTATGAACTGGTTAAGGGAAGGTTACGGCACAGCCTGCTCAACACTGCGCTTCAAGGTCGGGTCAGTATGAATGTCGGCTCGCTTCTGCATCACCACGCCAGGCTCCATCAACACGGCTCGGCTGTCGCCGCAGGCACGGGCTTTCTCATTTCAACTGATCCTGATACGGTCCTTGCTGCTGATGCTGCCTTTGTCAGTCAGCAGCGAATTGATGAAGTCGGGCGCATCAGGGGGGGCTTTCCCGGCGCTCCCGATCTGGCCGTTGAAGTCATCTCGCCCAATGACATCTATTCCGAAGTTGAAGAGAAGGTTCTCGAATGGCTCGACGCCGGAACGCGCATGGTCGTCGTCGTGAATCCGCGCAAACGCACAGCGACGGTCTATCGTTCGCAAACTGACATCACGATTCTCAAGGAACACGAAACCCTGTCTGGCGGCGATGTGCTGCCGGGCTTCGCCTGCACAGTGGCGGAACTGTTTGCCTGAATCATTTGCCCTGCCCATTCGCAAGCCTGCTTAACCGATCATCCATTTATGCCTGACAAACAAGCTGCTCAGCCGCCGGTCACGAAAACTGAAATCGCCGGCTGGTGTATGTACGATGTCGCGGATTCAGCGTTTACGACGGTGATGATCACGGCATTTTACGCGAACTTCTTCAAGGATATTGTGGTCGGCGACAAAACGCAGGGAACTTTTTTGTGGGGCATCGCGCTTTCGACTTCTGAAATCGTGGTCGCCGTGCTGGCGCCGATTCTGGGCGCGATTGCCGATTTCGCAGGCTATCGCAAAAGGTTTCTGGCCGTCTGCGCGGTGACGATTGTCTTTTTCACCGGCGCGTTGTGGTTCGCCGGGCCGGGCATGACGGCGCTCGCCATGACGTTGTTCATCGCGGCCAATCTGGGGTTCTCTGCCGGAGGCACGTTCATTGACAGCTTTCTGCCAGGCATCTCGAATGAATCGAACGCCGGTCGCATTTCAGGCATCAAGTGGGCGCTCGGTTATCTCGGCGGGCTGGGTTGTGTGGCGTTATGTACGCCCTTTGCCAAAGGCATCAAAATGAATCCGACCGCTGCGGAATTATCCAGCGCGCGCCTGATTCCGCTCGTCGTCGCCGGATGGTATGCGGTCGCGGTGATTCCCGCTTTCTTGTTTCTGCGTGAACGCAGCTTTCCGCAAAAACTGCCCGCCGGAGAAAATTATCTGACCGTCGGGTTCCGGCAACTGAAAAAAACCTTCGGTCAGATTCAGCATTACCGCGAGCTTTTCAAACTGCTCATCGCCTTTCTGGTTTACAACGACGGCGTCGTCACCGTCATCGGATTCGCCGCCATCTATGCCGTTGATACGATCAGATTCACGCAGGACGAAATCGCGTTTATGTTCATCGCGCTGAATGTCGTCGCCGCTGCTGGCGCGTTCACCGCCGGGCGCGTGGCCGACTGGATCGGGCAGAAGCGCACGATTTTCATTTCACTGGTGATCTGGATCGCCGCGGTGTTCATCGCGTGGTACGCCGAAGACAAACGGACTTTCTGGGTCGCGGCCACGCTGGTCGGCATCGGGATGGGTTCGACGCAATCAGTCACGCGGAGCCTGCTGGCGTTGTTCACGCCCAAAGCGAAGGCCGCTGAATTTTTTGGTTTCCTCGGCATTGCCGGACGCGCCCTGGCCTTTGCCGGCCCGCTCGTCTTCGGCGCGCTGACCAAAGCCACCGGCTCTCAGCGCCCCGCCATCCTGGCGATTGCGGCATTCTTTGTCGCAGGCATTATTCTGTTGTCGTTTGTGGATGAAAGAAGCGGCAAGGCGGCAGCGCAGATTCCGGTGGGTGAGTGAGTCAGGGTTGGGAGTGTGATGTGCCCCGAAAACCGGACAACCGATTTGTGAAGAAGCAGGCGCTCGAAGCCCTGCCGGAGGCGTTCCCGGTGCGGCGTGAGCGCGTCGCCCAGGACGAGGAAGCTCTCAAGGCTCAACTCTACCAACAGCTCGGGCAACTCAAAGTCGAACCGGACTGGCTCAAAAAAAGCTGGATCGTTCATCTGAAGAAAGAGGAAAGAACGGAAGACTGCGATCAGTATGGATGGACGCGGTCGAGACCTGGACAACATCTTCGTCGAGCGACTGTGGCGGAGCGTCAAATACGAAGAAGTCTGCCTGCACGATTACGATGATGTTCGCCAGGCCCGTGAGGGCCTGGGCAGATACTTCGACTTTTACAATCGCGAGCGGCTTCATCAGTCGCTCAACCATCAAACCCCGGCAGCCGTCTGTCATCGGCAACCGGCTTGAAAACGGGTCGCCAGCGATCCACCTTAATTTCCCCGATTTTTTGTCTGGACAATGGAGTACACCTCACGACACTGCTTACCCGGCCCCGGTCATCATCGGAAAAAAATATTGACACGCTGTATCAGGAAGCACTATATAACTACCCAGTGTATGCAACTGCTTCCTGGCTACAAGGCGAAACTGAGTTCAATATCTTGTAGTCGAAGCGTTTTTCAAAGGAGATGTTAGTTATGCCAACAGCAAAGAAGGCAACACCGAAGAAGGCCGCCAAGAAGACTGCCAGCAAGTCCACTGCAACCAAGAAGGCACCGGCCAAAGCAAAGACGGCGGCAAAGAAGACTACTTCAAAAAAGAAATAGCTTCGATCCGATCATTCGTGAACAAAGGGGGATGGCCGACCATCCCCCTTTGTTTATTGCCCGCCGCGCCTGCCCTGCCCGCTCAATTCTCCATCATCCACTCGCCAGCGGTTTCGCTGCTGAATGAATTCTGCGATACTGTCGCACCATCCCGGCTGGAATTGATGATCGCGCGCAACCAGTAAATACAGCGGTTTTGCTGCGACCGGACGGCTGGCTGGCAAACTTCCGAGGAGTTACGAGCATGAATGTTCTGGTTACCGGCGGGGCCGGTTACATCGGCAGTGTGATGGTTGAGCGCCTGGTGGCGCACGGGCATCGCGCCATCGTTTACGATAATCTGTCGCAGGGGCATCGCGCCGCCGTCATTCCCGAAGCTGTCCTGATCAAAGGCGATCTGCACGAACAGGATCATCTGCTTCGCGTGTTCAATG
Source organism: uncultured Heliobacteriaceae bacterium (assembly GCA_964457105.1). Taxonomy (GTDB): domain Bacteria; phylum Acidobacteriota; class Blastocatellia; order RBC074; family RBC074; genus DASRDU01. The sequence goes on along the minus strand of CAYWDW010000033.1, from coordinate 4,068 downwards.
AACATCAGGTTGAAGCCGTGATTCATATGGCGGCCAATGCGCTGGTCGGTGAATCAGTCGCCAATCCGCACAAGTATTATCTCAACAATCTGGTCGGCGGCGTCTCGCTGCTTGGCGCTATGGTCACTGCCGGAGTGAAGCGGATCGTCTTCTCTTCGACCTGCGCGACCTACGGCGCAGTCGAGCAGGTGCCGATTACCGAAGACACTCCGCAAAAACCAACCAATCCTTACGGTGAATCGAAGCTCGCCTTCGAGCGCGCCCTGCGCTGGTACGATGAAGCTTATGGGTTGCGTTATGCCAGTCTGCGATATTTCAATGCTGCCGGTGCGACTGAACGGTGCGGCGAAGATCACGATCCTGAATCGCACCTGATTCCGCTGGTGCTGCGCGTGGCGATGGGCAAAGCTGACAGCGTGAAAATTTTTGGCGAAGATTACCCGACACCGGACGGCACCTGCATTCGCGATTACATTCACGTCACTGATCTGACCGAAGCGCACGTGCTGGCGCTGCGCGCGCTGGAGCAGGGCAGTTGCATTTACAATCTCGGTTACGGCAGCGGCTATTCAGTCAGCGAAGTCGTGGAGATGGCGCGTCAGGTGACAGGCCGCGACATTCGCACCGAACGCGCGCCGCGTCGTCCCGGTGATCCACCGATACTGATTGCCAGCGCCGACCGGGCGATGCTCAATCTCGGCTGGCAGCCGCGCCACAGCGAACTCGATCACATCATCGAATCTGCCTGGCGCTGGCACCTGGCGCACCCCAATGGATATGCAGAGTAGTGGTCAGTGGTCGGTGGTCAGTGGCTGGTGAAGAGTGAGTGTTCAGCCGTGCTCTCACTGTTCATTCTTCACTAACCACTGACCACTGACCACTGACCACTGTTCTTATGCGAATCATCAGCGGATTGTACAAGGGAAGAAGATTGAAATCGGTCGAGGGCGCCAGCGTGCGCCCGACCTCTGACCGCCTGCGCGAGACGCTTTTCAATGTGCTGCGCGGCACGGTTGAGGAAGCCCGGTTCATTGATCTGTGCGCGGGTTCCGGCGCCGTCGGCATTGAAGCCTTGTCACGCGGCGCGGCGCACGTCACTTTCGTCGAATCATCGCGGCGGGCGGCGGCGGTCATTCAGGAAAATCTGCAGCACTGCGGCATCGAAGATCACTTCAAGGTGATCAATCGTGATGCCATCTCGACGCTGAAATATTTTGCCTCGCACCTGATTCAGTTCGATGTTTTTTATTTCGACCCGCCGTATGATTCCGAGCTGTACAGTCAGGTGCTGTGGACGCTGGCGAAATCAAAGATCATTGCCGAAGCCGGCCTGGTGATCGTCGAACATCGCAGCAAACTGCCGCTCGCGCCCAGTTATGAACATTTGCGCCCCTGGCGCGAAATCGTGCAGGGCGACACGACACTGACCTTTTTCAGCATGGAACGCGGAATTGCCTGATTGCAGATTTGAGATTTGAGATTGCAGATTGAAAGGGCTACCGTTCCATCACTCACAATCTGCAATCTGCAATCCGCAATCTCAAATCTCAAATCACCTGTGTTACCATCCTGCGCACGCAGTTCTGAAACCTGAAGACAAGGAGACACGGCCCCGTGATGCGCCGCGTAATTTATCCAGGCACCTTTGATCCGGTGACGAACGGACACCTTGACATCATCGAGCGCGCCAGCCGACTCTTTGATGAAGTCATCGTGGCCATCCTGATCAATCCGGGCAAGAACCCGATGTTCACGCTCGATGAACGCATTGCCATTCTCAATGAAGTTCTCAACTCGCGCTTTCCGCAGGTGCGGGTTGATACTTTTGACGGCCTGCTGGTTGATTATGCCGCGCGGCATCAGGCGCACGCCGTGGTGCGCGGCATTCGCGCCATCTCGGATTACGAATATGAATTGCAGATGGCGCTGATGAATCGCCGTCTCAATCCATCGGTCGAAACCGTCTTTATGATGTCGCACGAAGATTATTCATATGTCAGTTCGCGGCTCATCAAGGAAGTCTTCATCCTCGGCGGTTCGATTGACGGACTGGTGCCGGAACTGGTGATCGAACGGATGCGCGCCAAACTCGGTCGGTCGTAACAAACATTTCACCGATGATTCAACCCATGACTCAGACACCTTTTCAGCCGTCGCACCGCGCCCGGAATACCAGAGCCTCAGCGCTCGCCGCCATTGTTGCCGAAGCCGAACGATTACGCGCGCAGGGCCTTGAAATCATTGACCTCGGCGCGGGCGAGCCTGATTTCCCGACGCCTGAAAACATCAAGGACGCGGCGAAACGCGCGCTTGATGAAAACTTCACCAAATACACCGCGACGAGCGGCACGCTGCCGCTGCGCCGCGCCATCATCGAGCGCATCAATCACGATTTCGGATCTGATTACGAAGTGGCGAACTGCTGCGTGATGAGCGGCGGCAAGCAGGGGATTTTCAATGCCGTGCTGTCGCTCATCAATCCGGGCGATGAAGTGCTGCTCGAACGTCCGTGCTGGGTTTCATTTCCCGAAATCGTCAACTTTGCCGAAGGCCGCGTGGTTTCGATTGACACCGAAGCAACCGATTTTCACCTGACCGCTGAGCTGGTCAGCGCGGCCATCACGCCGCAATCAAAGCTGCTCATCATCAATTCGCCGTCGAATCCAACGGGCCGCGTGATCGCGCAGGATGAATTCAGCAGGATTGTCGAAGCGGCAGTCGAGCGGGGGCTGTGGGTGATTTCAGATGAATGTTACATGCATTTCGTCTATCCGCCGCGCCAGCCGCAGTCAGCCGCTTCATTGCCCGCTGAATTGCGGCGGCGCGTGCTGATTGCCGGATCGTTTTCCAAAACCTATGCGATGACCGGCTGGCGGCTGGGCTTCACGCTGGGGCCGCCGGAATGGATTGCTGAAGTGCTGAAGATTTCGACGCAGTCAACTTCAGGCGCAAACTCAATCGCGCAGCAGGCCGCCATCGCGGCGCTGGCCGAATCGCAGCAGTCGGTGGCTGACATGCTCGCTGAATATCAGCGCCGTGCTGAATGGCTGGTGCCTGCGCTCAATCAGATTCCCGGCGTGCGCTGTGAAATGCCTGAAGGCGCGTTTTACGCCTTCCCGAACGTGAAGCAGTTGATGAAAGACTGCGGCTTTGATTCATCGTCACAGCTTCAGCAGACATTACTGCGCGATTACGGCGTGGCGTTGAGCGCAGGCGCGGCGTTCGGCATCGAAGGTTATCTGAGGTTGTCTTATGCCAACTCGCTCGCCGCGATTCAGCAGGCTGTGGCGCGCCTCAGCCGGATGCAGCAGGCCCGCGCCAGATAAAGCCGACAGCCTGACGAGCCTCTTTACCGGGCTATTTTTCCAGCCGTCCGAAATCATCCTGCAACCGCACGATGTCGTCTTCGCCAAAATAATCGCCGGTCTGAATTTCGATAAAGACCAGCTTTTCAGGGCCGGGGTTTTCGATCCGGTGGGCTGCGCCGGTGGGAATGTCCACGGTCTGCCCGGCCTGCAGGCTGATGGACCTGCCATCAAGCGTGACGGTGGCGCGGCCTGACACGACCATCCAGTGTTCAGCACGCCGGGCGTGCTGCTGATAACTCAGCCGCCTGCCAGGCAGCACTTCAATGCGTTTGACTTTCCAGGCTGCGCCTTCATCAAGCACGGTGAAACTGCCCCAGGGACGTTCGTCATAAAGCGGTGACTGAGTGTTGTCTGCTGCCATGCATCCGGCCTTTCCATGAATCAGAATCAGAGTTTGAGTTGATGGGTGTGAGCGCTTTTATTCCTCGCTCCGTTGTCTGAAATGCTCAACAATTCTTTCCGCCTGCTGCTGTCCGACAAACGGCTTCAGTTCGGCCACGCTGGCTTCGCTGACGCGCTTCAGGCTGCCGAAGTTTCTGAGCAGTCTTTCCTTCAGCTTTTCGCCGACGCCGGGAATCGAAGTCAGTTCTGATTTGAAATCGCGCATCGCGCGGCGCTTGCGGTGATAGGTCACGGCGAAGCGGTGCGTTTCATCGCGGATCATCTGCACCAGGCGCAGCACAGGCGAAGGTTTTTCGAG
>CAYWDW010000032.1:7291-15715 GCA_964457105.1 uncultured Heliobacteriaceae bacterium | reverse complement strand
GTCAGCGCGGAGTTGAGATCAGGATAGCGAAAGCTGTATCCGGCATTAAGCGCGACCTGCGGCACGACCCGCTGACTGGCCAGCACGACCGCCGCCATTTCGCCAAGCGCCAGTTTCAGGCCGAAGGCAGGCGCGGCGAAAAAGGCCGGGCGATGCAGTGCGCGGGCCAGGCTGTCAGTAAATTCCGCGTTCGTCACAATGCCCGGCGCGGCGACATTGACCGGGCCGCTGACCGGATGCTTCAGCACGTGACGAATGAGGCCGACGACATCAGCAAGGTGAACCCAGGGGAACCACTGCCGCCCGCTGCCGAGTCTGCCGGCCAGGCCCAGTTTGAAAATCGGCAGCATCCGTTCGAGCGCGCCGCCTTCGTGACTGAGTACCACGCCAATCCGCAGCAGCGCCACGCGCGCGCCGAACTCGGCGGCCCGCTGCGCCTCGCGTTCCCATTCCGCGCAGACATCGCTGAGAAAGCCGCGACCGGGCGGCGCGTTTTCATTCAGCACTTCGTCTCCGCGATCACCGTAAAAACCGGCTGCCGAAGCCGAAATGAAAATCCGGGGCGGCGCCGCAAGCGATTGCATGGCCGCGACCAGGTGCCGCGTGCCGAGGACGCGCGAATCGCGGATGCGGCGTTTGTGTTCGTCATTCCAGCGCCGCGCCGCGACTGACTCACCGGCCAGGTGAATCACGCCGTCCACTCCGGCAAAGGCTGCGACAGGCGGCAACCCGGCGGCGGGCTGCCAGGCAAAGATCGCATCGGCCTGCGGCACACGCGCCGGATCGGGCGTGCGCGACAGCGCCACGATTGAATGCTCGTCATCTTTAAGCGACCGGCACAGCGCTTTGCCCACCAGTCCGGTTGCGCCTGTGATCAGTAATTTCATATGCTGTTCACCTGCTGTCAGCGTCGCGGCGATTCATCAGCCGAGCCTGACGAAAAGCTGATCTGCGCGGCGTCCCGGTGTTGACGGTCCTGCCCCGAAGACTTACAGTGCGGGCGCTGATGCCTGCAACTGGGATTGATTCCACATCTTCAAGCTCGGAGGATTCACGAATGATTAGCGATCACGGGAAGCTCACGCGTCGTTCTCTGCTCAAAATGACTTCGGCGGCAGCCGGAGCCGCGCTGCTCACGTCCACCGGCCTGACGCGCGCTTCAGCCGCGCCGCAGAAAATCGTCACCAAAGGCCGCGTCAAACAATCGGTCTGTCGCTGGTGTTACGATTCAGGCAAAAACAAAATTCCGATGGAGGATTTTGCCAAAGCCGTCGCGGAAATGGGACTCGTCGGCATTGATCTGGTCGCCCCGGCAGACTGGCCCGTGCTGAAAAAATACGGCCTCATCAGCACGATGAATTACGGCGGCGGCGATCTGCGCGAAGGCGTCAATCACCCTGATTCGCACGACAAGGTTGAAAAGCAGTTTCTCGAAGCCGCGCCGCTCGTTGTCAAAGCGGGCTGGAAAAACATCATCTGCTTTTCAGGCAACCAGCGCGGCCTCAGCGAAGAAGAAGGCATCAGCAACTGCGTGACCTTTTTCAAGCGCGTGCTGCCAGCCGCAGAAAAGCTCGGCGTGACGCTGCATTTCGAGTATCTCAACTCGAAGGTGGATCACAAGGATTATCAGTTCGACCACATGAATTTCGGCGTCGAAGTGGCGAAGCGGCTCAATTCACCGCATTTCAAAATCCTCTTTGACATTTATCACGTCCAGATCATGGAAGGCGACATCATCCGCTTCATCAGAAATTATCACCAGTGGATCGGCCATTACCACACGGGCGGCAATCCGGGCCGTCACGAAATTGACGACACCCAGGAACTCAATTACCCCGCCATCGCCCGCGCCATTGTCGAGACCGGCTACACGGGCTTTGTCGCGCACGAATTCGTGCCGACCCGCGACCCGCTGACCTCGCTGCGCCAGGCCGTGAAGTTGTGCGACATTTAGACAGAAAATAAAAACCACAGGGGACACAGGGAACACGGGGAAAATCAGCCTGGATGGCACAGAGTTGTGCTGGATTTCCTGACAGCAGCAATTGCGAAAGCCAGCCACGGACAGAAGGATTCAGCCTGTTTCTTCCCCGTGTCCCCGTGTTCCCTGTGGTTCATCCTCTGATACATATGCAGATCCATCCTGATGACCTGAAAAAGAAGACGCGCGAAATCATCCGCCGCCTGCGCCGCATTTATCCCGACGCGCACTGTGCGCTCAATCACAGCAACCCGTTTGAGCTGCTGATTGCGACCATTCTGTCGGCGCAATGCACGGATGAACGGGTGAACCTGGTCACGGCTGAACTGTTTCGCAAATATCGCCGCCCGGCTGATTACCTGACAGTCCCGCAGTCTGAAATCGAGCAGGACATTCGTTCGACCGGCTTCTTTCGCAACAAGGCAAAAGCGGTGCAGGGCACGGCGCGCATGATTCACGAACGTTTCAATGACCAGGTGCCGCAGACGATTGACGAACTGCTCCTGCTGCCCGGCGTCGCCCGCAAGACAGCCAATGTCGTCCTCGGCAATTCGTTCGGCAAACCTGACGGCGTGGTCGTTGACACACACGTTGCGCGAGTGTCGAAACGCCTCGGCCTGACGACCGAAACGAACCCTGAAAAGATCGAACGCGACCTGAATGGCCTCGTCCCGAAAAAGGACTGGACCAACTTTCCGCACCTGCTGATCACGCACGGTCGCCGCGTGTGCAAGGCGCTCAAGCCGCGCTGCGCCGCATGCGTCATCGAACCTCTCTGCCCGTCATCCACGCTCAAACAGAAATAGCACGCGGACTTTCCCGTCCAGGCTTTCGCATAAAAATCCGAAAATTCGTCAGCGCGACGACGACGATGCGCACATTTCAACTGCCCTGCGGCGTGGCGAACGAATTGCATCAACGCCTGTGCAGCTTTGCCTTCACAGCCTGTGAAGCGCAGCACGCAAACGCTGAACATTCAGTTCAGGCAGTCGCTTTTTCTGAATTGGTTTCCAGTTTTTCGATCACCTTATGAAAGCACCGGATCACATCAGCCGCCGACTCATTCCCGTTCTACCGCTGCACCCCGGAGCTGCGGTCAGCGGGCCACTCGCCTTTGCGCCGGTCAGGACCGAACTGAAGCTGCGCCCTGGCGCGCCTGCTGCTGCGCCGGTCACGACGCCGCTGCTCGCCACAGCCAGCGACCTGCGTGAAATCGTCAAGTTCCTGCGGCGACGGCCCGACGGCGTTGGCCTGGTCGAAGCCATGGAAATCAGCCGACGGCAGACGCTCGACCCGCGCAAGCTGGCCGCTTATGAAGCGTGGGGACTCATCACGCGAGAACGCGACCGGCTGAAGCTGAGCGAGTTCGGCCTGATGATTGCCGAATGGCTGCAACCCGACACCCAGGCCTTTCGCGCTGTCCTTAACCGTGACGAACTTTACCGGCAGACGCTCGCCTGGATCAGCGCGTGTGGCCGCGACCTGGTGACGCACGGCGATGTCGCCGGTTACTGGCAGCAACATCTGGCTGAAGCTGCCGACAAAAATAACGAACAGGTCATCAAAGGAAACGTCCTCAGCTTTTTTCACCTCTGCCACGCGGCAGAACTCGGCACGCTGACGATTGGCAAGCGCGGCCAACCGGCCCGCCTGCGCGTGGATCACGAAGCCCTGCGCGACTGCCTCTCAGCCGATGCTGAAATCATTGCCAGCCACTCGCTGACGCAGCTTCGACGGGCGGCAGCGGGCGCAGAAACAGCCGCCTTCAACTCGTCTGACGACACTTTGCGCTTCCTCGTCATTCAGCCTGCTCCGGCAGAAATCAGCAGCCAGGTCAGACTCTCGCTCGAACTCGCGGGACAGCAATGCCTGCTCACCACGCGCGCAGAGACCGCCGGTGTGCCGATCAGCGAATCGCTGGCGGCCACCATGCGCAGCGCCGACGCCGCCATCATCATCATCAGTGACCGCGACTGCGCAACCGATGAAACCGGCAGCCTCATCCCACGTGTACCGGTGCTGTTTGAAATCAGCGCGGCGTGTGTGCTGTATGTCCGCCGCGTGCTGCTGCTCTGCCATCGCCAGGTCAAACTGCCCGACAGCCTGGCCGCGCTCAGCCGCTGCGATTTCGACGGCCCGCAGCTAAGCTGGGAGGCCGGACTGCATCTGCTCAGAGCCATCCGGGATTTGAAAAGCGGCCAGCCAGGTCACGCAGCTTTTCAGACTGCAACTTCAACTCTGCTTCAGTAAGCAGCAGTCACGGCAGGGCAGGACAGTGAGCGAGGGCGCAAGGGTGGGCAACGACAGCAGGCTGGTCAGCTTTTCAGTGTTGCGACAGCGCGCGTGACTGACGACCCAGCATTCTGCAATGCGGTTTCGGCGGCTTCACGACTGACGCTGGCGTGTTTCATCACGAGCGCGACGGGCAGTTGCCAGTTGGCGGCTTCGAGGGTGACGCGGGCGGTGGCGGCGTCAATGCCGCATTCGTCCATCAGGATGCCGACGGCGCGTTCGCGCAGCTTGGCGTTCCGGGTCTGCACGTTGGCCATCCGGTTGCCCTTCACGTAACCAAGCCGCACCATCGTCATCGTTGAAAGCATATTCAGCACAAGCTTCTGCGCCGTGCCCGATTTCAGGCGGGTTGAACCGGCGATGACTTCGGGGCCGACGATGGGTTCAATCGGGATTTCAACCGTGCGGGCGAGTTCAGTGTCAGCGTTGCAGGTGATGCAAACGGTGAGCGCGCCGATGCGGCGGGCAGCTTCGACGGCGCCGATGGTGTAAGGCGTGCGCCCGCTCGCGGCAATGCCGACGACGGCGTCAGCTTCGGTCACGCCGCGCGATTGCAAATCCGCAGCTCCGGCAGCGCGATCGTCTTCAGAAGCTTCAACGGCTTTGTAGCAGGCTTCGTAACCACCGGCGATGATGGCCTGCACGAGGTCGGGCGCAACGCCGAAAGTCGGCGGGCATTCCGCAGCGTCAAGCACGCCGAGCCGTCCGCTCGTGCCCGTGCCGACATAAAACAGACGGCCTCCGCGTTCGAGTCTGGCGACGATGCCGTCAACAGCCTGAGCGACGGCGGGCAGTACGCGCTCGACGGCGGCGGCAACCTGTTTGTCTTCGGCATTGATGAGGCGCAAGGCCTCCAGGGTGGGAAGCTGGTCAATCTCTGCGGTCTGCGGATTGGGTTGTTCAGTGGTCAGCATAAAAGCAGTTCGCGGCTGGCGGCAGAGTCTTCAGTCCTTCATCCAACCCGTGCTTCTGACAGTGTCTGAGCATTCATCGCCATTTTCACCGCGCCGATGACGGGCGGATAAAGCGGCGGCGTGACGACGGCGAGCGGAGCGATTTCAGCGACGGCCCGGCGCAGCGGTGACATCACCCAGTCGCCCGATTCAAAGACGCCGCCGACACAGGCGACGCGAAAGCTGTCGCTTTGCATGCGCAACTGCGTGATCACAGCGACGGCGGCGCGGGCCAGTTCATCGGCGGCTTCTTTGAGAATCTCCTGCGCCATCGTGCTGCCGGCTTCGGCGGCCTGCACGACGACGCGCGAAAGCTGAGCGACTTCGCGCAGGGCCTGGATGTTGGTGTTGTAAATCACGCCGGGCAATTCGGCGGGCGAGCTGATTCTGAAATGCTTCAGCACGGCGTCAGTCAGCCGCGTGCGACGACCGCGCCCGTCGTAAGCTTCCATGACGACTTCGAGCGCGCGTTTGCCGATGTAAGTGCCGCTGCCTTCATCGCCCATCACCGGCCCCCAGCCACCGGCACGGGCAAATTCGTGCTGCGCATTCAGGCCGCAGGCAATCGAACCGGTGCCAGCAATAATCACCACGCCGGGCCGGTTATCAGTGGCCCCGGCCAGCGCAATGCGGGCATCGGTTTCAAGCAGGATTTCATTGATCGGCAGCGCGGCTTTCAGCGCCTCAAGCATCGTGCGGTGATGATCGGGATGTGAAACTCCGGCGAGTCCGAAGCAGGCGGCGGTGATCTGTGGCGGGGTGATGCCGGCCTTGCGACACGCTTCGTGAACGGCTTTGACAATGGCGCTGACGGCTGATTCAAGTCCGACGCGGTGATAATTGGCCGCTTCAGCATAGCCCTGACCGCGTTTGCGCCCGGCCTCATCCAGGATGACAGCCCGCGTGTTGGTGCCGCCGCCATCCACGCCCAGCCAGAACCGCTGATCGTGCCTTTCCGCATCCTCCCCAATCAGGGGAACATCGTCAGTGAGGACTGCCATAAATTACTCCTGTACTCGTTCCGCCTGTCGGCGGCTTCGGTTTTGTACCGAAGGGGACAAAGCATTCGGGAGCCGCTCGCGCTCAGCCTGACCAGTTACCGCGCAAATCATACGCCTGCCCTCACGATAAAGAAAACTAAAAGTTCTGATAATAATGACAACAATCCTTTATCATTCGTACAATCACTGAACGATGAAATTTTATTCCCTGAAGCAGCGATGGAGATCAGACAACTGAGAACCTTTCAGACCATTGCCGAAACGCGCAGCTTCACGCGCGCGGCCCGGCAGGTGCATCTGACGCAGGCCGCCGTGAGCGCACAGATCAAGGCGCTGGAAACCGAACTCGGGACGCCGCTGTTTTCGCGGGTCAACAAAAAGGTGTTTCTGACCGAAGCTGGCGAACTGCTGCTGAGTCAGGCGCAGAAGCTGCTGCGGCTGCACGATGAAACGATCTTTGCGCTGACTGAAATTGCGCAGGCCGAACGCGGGCGGCTGCGGCTCGGCACGGCCTCAACGATGGCGAGCATTTATCCGCTGCCGAAAATTCTGGCCGAACTCAAACGCCTGCACCCGAAAGCGCAGGTCACGGTCTTTCGCAGCACGAGCGCCGACATTGCCGGGCGGATTGTGGGCGGCGAGCTTGATTGCGGGCTGGTGTCGCTGCCGGTTGAAGCGCCCGACCTCAGGGCCGAAAGGCTGCGCCGCGACCTGCTCGTGGCCATCGTGCCGCCCGCGCATCCGCTGGCCCGTCAGCGCATCGTCACGGCTGAACAACTCGCACACGAATCGCTGATTCTGGGCGAAGAAGGCGGCAACACGCGGCGCATGATTGATCTGTTTTTCGACAAGGCCGGGTGCAAACCTGAAGTCACGATGGAACTCGGCAGCATGACGGCCATCAAGCGGATGGTCGAGCACGGCCTGGGCATCAGCATTGTGCCGCGCTCATCGGTCAGGGATGAAGTCACCGCCGGAGAGTTGCACGCGCTGCGGGTCAAAGACCTTGAAGTTTACTGGGAACTCGGCCTCGTTTCGCTCAAGACCGATCTCCTGTCGCCCGTGCAGCAGACCTTTCAGCAGTTATGCCGAAAGTATTTTGATTGAAAGCCTGCAGTTATGGAGTGCGGCGAGTTCTCGCCGCTTTGGCTTTCGGAGAACGCACAGCGGCGAGAACTCGCCGCACTCCATAACTGACTGCATTCTCTCAACACAGGTTCTGAAGCTGCGACGGGCGATGATTTGCGACACTGGCGCGGCATCAGGCATGATTACTGCACCCTTTGACTAAAGTGACGCCAGACTTCACAACGAGGAGTAATGGGATGAAATCAACTGACCGCATCCGGCGTGCAGGGCGCGTGGTGGCGCTGATCGTGAGCCTGGCTGCCGGCTCTGTGCTGCAAACGGTTCAGACCCTGGCACAGCAGATTCCCGCCGGATCGCCAACTGTGCCCGCCGGCACGGTGCTGATTCTGGAAATGGAAACGCGCCTTGATTCAAAGACGACACGTTCCAGCGACCGCTTCACGGCGCGCGTGGTCGAACCGGTCCGGGATGAAAAACGCCACACGCTGATTCCCGCCGACAGCATCGTACACGGCGTGGCGAAATCGGTCGTGCGCGCACAATTGCGCCGCCGCTCAGGCATTATCGAAGTCACCTTCGACAAACTGACGCTGCCCGGCAAACGCGAATTCCCGATCAGCGGCACGCTGACGAGCGCCAGCACAAAGGAACGCCACCGCATTGACGAGGAAGGCACGATCAGACCGCGCCCCGGCCTCAAACGCCACATTGTTTTTGTCGGCGCAGGCGCAGGCACGGGCGCAGCCGTTGGCATCATCACCGGCAGCGCCATCCTCGGCGCAGGCATCGGCGCAGGTGTCGGCGCTGCCGCAGCCTGGCTGTCGAAAGGAAAGGAAGCCGTCGTCGAAGAAGGCACGCGCATCGGCGTGGTGCTGAATCAGCCGCTGCAATTGAGCGCGACTAAAAAATCAGCGCCGCCGGTCACTGTCGCCAGAAAGCAGGAACCGTCACGACCTGAAGCGAAAAAGCCTGAACCGAAAAAACCTGAGCCGGTCAAACCCGCACCGCCCAAAACCGAACCAAAGAAAACAACCGTGCCTGAACAACCAAAACCAAAACCGCAGCCTGCCGAGCCTGATCCGAATCCGCCCGTTGAGCCGGGCGCAAA
>CAYWDW010000032.1:0-7191 GCA_964457105.1 uncultured Heliobacteriaceae bacterium | reverse complement strand
AATTTTCAGATTCAGCGCGGCACCGATGGTTCAGTCGGCCTGATTATCACGGCTGAAACCAGCACGAGCGGATGGAAGCTGCACACGACCTATGCGATGGATCGTGAACTGCTCGAAGTGTGGCTGTCCGGGGAAAGGCCGAAAGGAATGGCGGCTCAGGTCATTTCTTACCCGGCCATTACGATGACCGTGCCGGACGCGGCGCACGTGCTGCGCCGCGTCGTGATTCACGGTGCCAACGGCGATTTCTCAGGCACTGTGCCTGGCAAATCATAACAAGCCGGAAATAAAGACCGGGCTGATGACGGAACCTTTCCATCGTCAGCCCGGTCTTTTGTTTTGTCAGTCTGCTGACCTGAAATCAGCGTTTCCCTGCAGCTTTCTTTGAGGTTTTCTTTGCCGCTTTCTTCACCGGTTTCGCAGCCTTTTTCGGGGCGGCTTTCTTTGCTGCTTTTTTCGCCGGAGCCTTCACGGCTTTTTTCGGGGCTTTCTTTGCCGGGGCCTTTTTCACCGGCTTTGCAGCCACTTTCTTCGCGGCTTTCTTCGCGGCTTTTTTCGCGGGTCTGACAGCTTTCTTTGCGGCCTTTTTCGCCGGTTTGGCAGTCGGCTTTGCAGGCTTTTTCGCGGCTTTCTTTGCCGCTTTCTTCACGGCTTTCTTCGCCGGTTTGGCAGCCGGTTTCTTTGCAGCTTTCTGTGCGGGTTTGGCGGCCTTTTTCGCTGCCGGTTTCTTTGTCGCTTTCCGCGCTGGTTTCGCTGCCGGTGCTGCGGCAGGAGCAGGTTCAGGTGGCGAAGCCGGAACTGCCGGTTCGGGCGTTGCGGCTTCAGCGGTGGCGGCTGAGGCCGGAACCGGCTCTTCATCCGGCTCATCCTCATTCAGCTCTTCCTGCTTGTCGCGCAGCCAGGACGGGCGCTGATCTTCATCCAGAAAATCATCTTCCTCATCCCTGAATTCATCCTCGTCCTCATCCCACGCATCACGCTCGTCATCGTCGCGTTCATAGCTGCTGCGATAAGAAAAATCATCCTCTTCGCCCCAGCCGCTCGCGCCGTACTGCCGGGACGGCAGTTCATCGGGAGCTTCACCGTAACTCCGATTCGTCATGCCGTCTTCATAATCAGAACCGAATTTATTGATTCCCATACGTCCCTCCGTGATTGGACTGATCTCAAGAACTCTGCTGAAAAGCTGACTGACGATTACCGCCGGAAAATTTGGCGGGATTATAGCGACGCGCCCCTGATTCGCCAACTGGCCAGGCGGATTTTCAGCAATGGTTTGCCAAAGCCGCGAGCCATCGGTCACAATCGCGCTCCCTGATCGTCAGCAGACCACAAGGAGAAGCCCGCATGAAGAAAGACCGCATCGGCATCGGACTGGTCGGCACTGGTTTTGCCCGCAGCGCGCAGGCTCCGGCCTTTCGCGCCTGCGAAGCCGCCGACCTCGCCGCCGTCTGTAGCGGCAGCCCTGAGAATGCCAGAAAGACTGCCGAAGAGTTCAAAATCCCGCACGTTTGCGAAAGCTGGCAGGAGCTGATCGCGCTCGAAGAGGTCGCGCTGGTCGTCGTCAGCGCGCCGCCGCACCTGCATCACGCGGTCACGCTGGCGGCCCTGCGGGCGGGCAAACACGTCATCTGCGAAAAGCCGATGGCGATGAATGCCAGCCAGGCCCGCGAAATGACCGAGCTGGCCGCCGCGCGCCCGCAACAGCTCGCCATCATTGACCACGAACTGCGCTTCAACCCGACCCGCCGCCGGATGAAAGACCTGATTGATTCGGGCTATGTCGGCGACATTTACCACGTCACGGCGACGGTCGCGGCGGGCTTTCGCCACGCGGCACAACGTCCGTGGAACTGGTGGGCTGAAAAATCAAAAGGCGGCGGGCTGCTCGGTGCGCTCGGCTCGCACGCGATTGATCAGTTGCGCTGGCTGTGCGGTGAAATCGAAGCTGTCAGCGCCGATGTTGCGACCCTTGTGCCGATCCGTCACGATCCGGTGACGAATCAGCCGCGCCTGGTCGAAACTGACGATTACTGTTCGCTGCTGGTGCGCTTTGCGCCGCGTCGCCACCGCACGCCGCGCGGTACGGTGCTGCTGTCGGCGCTCTATGCCAGCGGCGGCAAAAATCAGATCACCATTGCCGGAGACCAGGGCACGCTGATTCTGGATGGCGATGAAAAACTGCTCGGCGCGCAGGGGTACAACACGGCGTTTGAGGATTTTTCACTGGCCGACCGCGCGCACGAAGTCGCCATCATTCCTGACAACCTGTGGGCGCGTTCGTTTTATCATCTCGCCCGCGAAACCGTCTTCGCGTTGCAGGAAGGTCGCACTGAGATTCCGCATGCCGCCACCTTTGCCGACGGCTGGCGGTGCCAGGCGGTGATTGACGCCGTCCTGCGTTCGCAGCAGCAGCAGCGGTGGGTGAGCATCGGTGAGATTTGAAACCGTCGCTCAACAATCACTGGCGATGAACTGACAGGGTTTCAATAACTGAGGTGACTGAAGCCGCCTCCACTTTCGCCTTCTGCCAGGAAGCGATGGATAATCAGCCGGGCTATGACCATCAACGATCCGTCAGCAATGGAAAAAATTCTCCGCGAATGCCGCACGATTGCCGTCGTCGGCTTGTCATCAGCTCCGTACCGCCCCAGTTACGAGGTGGCGAGTTATTTGCAGCAGCAGGGTTATCGCATCATTCCGGTGACGCCGAATGAAAGCAGCGTGCTTGGCGAGCAGGCTTATGCGCGGCTTGAAGACATCCCTGAAAAAGTTGAGCTGGTGAATATCTTTCGCCGCGCGGATCAGGCCGGAGTTCACGTTGATGAAGCCATCAAAATCGGCGCGAAAGCAGTCTGGATGCAGTTTGACGTGATTGACCAGGCGGCGGCGCAGCGCGCGCTGGCGGCAGGATTGATGGTCGTGATGGATCGCTGCCTGAAGATTGAACACGCCCGGCGCAGGTGAAGTAGTCAGGTTGGACTTCACCTGTCAGCATAAAACAGGCGACTCTGAATCAGAGCCGCCTGTTTGCTTATTCGGGACACGGGGGACAGCTTTTACTGCTCCTGACCGAGTGGCAGATAATTCAGCGGATTGACCGGACGATCATGCAGGCGAACTTCGTAATGGCAGTGCGGGCCGGTCGAACGTCCGGTGCTGCCGACTGCGCCAATCTGTTTGCCGCGATGAACACGTTCGCCGACTTCGACATCAATCCGCGACATGTGACCGTAACGAGTCGTCACACCATAACCGTGATCAATCACGACGCAGTTGCCATAGCCGCCCTGCACGCTGGCCACGACCACCACCCCGTCAGCAGTGGCTTCGATGGCGGTGCCGAAGGTGGTGGCGATGTCCACGCCCGGATGCGATTCATAGCCACCGCCGCCAAAGGGATTGGAGCGGGAACCAAAACCATCGGAAACATAACCGCGCACCGGCCACGCCGAGGGCGTCGAAGCGAGCTTGAACTGGCGCGAATCAACGATCTCCTTGATCTGATTCAGTTCGCGTTCAAGCTGGGCCGTAGCCTGATCGAGTTCTCTGAGATCACCGCCCGGCCCGCCGGTGCCGATGTTTTTGTTCAGATCGCCGGGGTGGCTGACGCCGGAAACTTCGGCCAGTTTGCGCGAGGTGGTTTCAATCATGGCCAGCTTGCTGGCGCGGCGATCATCGTTGAGGGCACGCTCCAGATTCTCTTCGCGCAACTGGCGATTTTCCATCTGGGTCATTTTGTATCTGGCCGCCAGATAGGTATATTTCGCCGCGCTGTAAATGCCTCCCGCCACGCTGATGAGGCCGATCAAGGCCAGGCCAAGAATGCAGTAAATGACGTTGTAATGAAGATTGATACGACGGAATTGGGCGTTGGCACTGGGCGCAATAATGAATGTATAAAATCGCTTGTCCTGTGACACTACACAGTCCCTCCTTTCCGGATGAAGCATTGGATAACGTCTGGGGGGAAGCCTCACTTGTCTGATTCACCGACAGCAGGCTGTGGACCAGGTGGATTCTGCTTTTGCATGTATTGACTGTTACAGATGTTCGCGTGTTCCGCTGCGAACATGAATGAAATGCGCGTAACGACGGCGCACCGTATCACAGTCTTTTCCGCGATTGCAACCCTGGGTCCAGCCGCCAAAGTTAACTGCTGAAATAGCGCGGGATAAATTTCCGCCATCAGAACCCCGGCGCTGACCGCCTGCGGCGCGGCGTGCGCTGATTACCGACAGTCTGAAAAATCAGGCCTGGAGCCGCATTCCCGCTGATCGCGCAGGATCGGTGTCAGCCAGCTAACTTTGCTTCCCCTTGTGCATCTGATAGACTGAATCGCCTTTGATTTACGAACAAATCACGGCAACTCAGCGAAGCGCACCGGCACCAATGTTATTCATCGAGAGGTAAGACCATGAACATCCTGACCAGAACCGTTGTCCTGACTCTGACTTTAATGCTCGCGGCTTCCGTGTGTTTCCTGCTGCCCGGCAGTCAGGCTTTGGCGCAGGCCGGACGCCGTTCATCCGAGAGCAATCAGAAAAAGAATCCGAACGCGAGCGGCGACCCTGAGCAGGAACGCAAACGTCAGGACAAGGAGCTTGAAAAACAGGTTGATAAATCAATTGATCCCGGTCAGATCAAGGTCAGCACTGACATCGTCAACGTCGAAGCAGTCGTCTACAACAAAAAGACCGGCGCGATCATTTCCGGGCTGAAGAAGGAAAACTTCGAGATTTACGAGGACGGGATCAAACAGGAAATCGAAAACTTCTCGACGCCCGAAGCTCCGATCACGATGGTCATGGTGGTCGAATACAGCAAGCTCGTGGATCTGTTCGGCTCGGCCCAGGGCGGTTATTTCGAGCCGGGCCGCGTTGAAGTGCTGCGTCCGGCCTATGAATTTGTGCGCGGCTTTGTCAAACCGAAGGATTTCATTTCCATCGTCGCTTACGACATGCGCCCGACGCCGCTCGTTGATTTCACTGATGACCGCAACAAGCTGATGCAGGCCGTTGGCATTCTGATTCGCAACAATCCGGCTTTCAGCGAAAGCAATCTGTTCGATGCGCTCAAATTCGTGCTGCGCGGCGGCAAGGGCGATGCCGTCGTGATGGAAGACGGCAAGGGCGCAGACTCGAAGGGACAGATGGAATACGCCGGTCTCTATGAAGTCAACGCCCGCACGGCCATTCTGCTGATTGGCTCCGGCCTCGATACTTTCAGCAAGATCAACTTTGATGAAACGCGCAAGATCGTCGAAAACTCCGGCGTGCCGGTTTACGTGGTCGGGACGGGCAATATGTTTCTCAAGAAATATGACATGGCGCTTGATCCGGGACGCGGCACCAATTTCAACGGCATCCCGATTGACCGGATGACGATGCTCCAGGCGCAGAATCAGCTCAAGACCTTTGCGCAGGCGACCGGCGGCGATTATGTGCCGGTGACTTTTCCGGGTGAAATTCCGTCAGCTTTACAACGCATTTCGGCGCTCATGCGCAATCAGTACAGCCTGGGTTACACGCCCACCAATACGCGCCACGAAGGCAAACGGCGCAAGATCGTGGTCAAGGTCAACCTCGGCGATCAGATTGATCCGAAGCTGATCGTCATTCAGCATCGTCAGACCTACACCGAACCAAAGGACAATGCCAAAAAGTGAAATCGCCGGGCGGCTCGCACACATCCACGAGCGCATTGCCCGCGCCTGCGCCCGCGCCGGGCGTTCACCTGCTGAAATCACGCTCATTGCCGTCAGCAAGACCGTCGCGCCTGACCGCATTCAGGCCGCGCTGGAAGCCGGTGTGACGGCGCTCGGCGAAAATCGCGTGCAGGAAGCCGCCGCCAAGATCCCCGCCCTGCAGGAAGTCACTGAAAAGCATCAGGTCGCGTGGCATCTGATCGGTCATCTGCAATCGAACAAGGCGCGGCGCGCGGTCGAACTGTTCGATGTCGTGCAGTCGGTTGACAGCCTGGAACTCGGTCATCGCCTCGACCGGATGGCGGCTGAAATGAACAAACGGCTGCCGGTCTTCGTTCAGGTCAACGTCGGCAGCGAGGCCGCCAAATCAGGCCTGGCGGTGGCTGAGACGCTGCCGGTCTGCGAGCAGCTTGGCGCGCTGCCGCACCTTGAACTGAAAGGCCTGATGACCGTCCCCCCCCTGTTTGATCAGCCTGAAGAAGTCAGACCGTTTTTCCGGCAGTTGCGCAGGCTGCGCGATGAAGTGCAACGCGCGAACCTCTTCGGCGCACCCTTTTGCGATCTTTCAATGGGAATGAGTCACGATTTTGAGGTGGCGATTGAAGAAGGCGCCACGCTGGTCAGAATCGGCACAGCAATCTTCGGGTCACGACTTTAAGCTGCTAACTATGGGATCTTCTCCTTTGTCACAGATTGCCCGCTTCATTGGCCTGGTTGCAGATTTCATCGCGGCCTGGATCGGTTATGTTTACGGTGCCATCATCGTGCTGGTGATTGTGCTGCTGCTCGTGCGTTACCTGCTCGATGTGTTTCAGATCAGCCCGTTCGGACGCCTCGTTTATCGCCTGCGCCGTCCTGCAACTGAAATGCTGCATAACGTGCGGAGTTCGCGGTTTTACGCTCCGCTCAAACGCGCGCTCGGCTTCGACCCGGCAGTGCTGATGATTCTGATTGCGACGGCGATTGTCTGTTATGTCATTTCCATCGTCGTCAGCAATCTGCTGCAGTTGCTCGGCGGAATTGTCAGAGTGCTGCTGCGGTTCGATCAGGGCGAGGTGGCGGGAGCGGCCCGCAACCTGCTGGGCGTGCTGCTGCTGGCAGTGATCTTTTACCTGCTGACGCTGATGCTGATTGTCTTCGTCAACTGGCTGTTCGGCCTGCTCAGCCGCGCCTCGTTCTGGTCGCTCAGGCGCATTGAACCGCTGCTGCGGCTGTTTGAATTTGGCGGGATGTTTGCCGGCTGGTCATTCCTGATTTTGTGGATTGCGCTGTCATTTGCCGCGACCGCCGTGACGCTGGTCTTCCTGTCCTGAAAGCCGCCTTGATCGGTCTGACTGCCAAAGCTGGAGCCGTGACCTTTGCAGTGCGTGTTCAGCCGCGCGCCGCGCGTACTGAAATCAGCGGCGAACTTGATGGCGCCGTTAAGATCAGGCTCGCCGCGCCGCCGGTTGACGGTGCCGCCAATGAAGAACTGATTCGCTTTC
>CAYWDW010000031.1:0-15994 GCA_964457105.1 uncultured Heliobacteriaceae bacterium | reverse complement strand
AAATGTTGTCAACCAACGGCGGCACCAGCGTAGGCGAGTTTGCCAGCGGTATCAGAACTCGCCGCACTCCATACCCGCTGCGCGAATTTTGGATCTACTCAGCCTGATTCTTTTCCGTGTGCTGTGATTTCCGTTCGTGCCGTCAGCTTTCTGCCTGTTTGCTCAGGCGCGGCGGGTCAGCGCGGCAGGCAGGTTTTCGCCAGGATTGTTTTGTGGCGGGATCAGTTCAGCAGTTTCAGCCAGGATGCCAGCCGCCTGGCGCAAACCTGCCGGGCGATGGTTGAGAATGCCGAGCAGGCGATTGTCTTTGAGCAGCAGGTAACAGGGCTGCCCCTGGCGCAGCAGTTCATAGCCTTTGTCAAATTCCCACGCCGGCAAATCGCGCCGGTATTTCAGCACCGTCTCGCTGACTTCGCGGCTGCGCCATTCGATCAGGCGCATAGTCGCGGGCAACACTTCAGGTTCAGATGACCGCCCGGCCAGAAAGCGTTCACGACACCGATGCGCGAGCCACGAACCGATGGCCCTGACCGTTCCGACGCGGCGCGCTTCAAGTTGCAGCAGTTGCACCAGAGACCTCGTCCGGTGGAATAACTGCCCCCACACGGGATGCGCTTTGATCCGGTCCTTGCCATTGGCCAGGGCCGCCCTGACCGGCAATGTCACGCTGCCACGATGCAGCATCAATTCATACAGCGGTCGCCGCGCATTGGTGAAGCGGGCCTTGTAGGCTTCATCGCCCGCGCCAAAATCGAACCTTTTCAGTCCGGCCTGGCGGCAGTAACGAGCCGTTTCAAGCACCAGAATTTCACCCGGCGAAGTCCCGATGATGCCGGCGTCAAAGGTCATCGCATATAGTTCCATCACCCCGCAATACTCGAACATCAGCGACATAGCTATCGGCTGATCGTCCAGAAAAATCGTCGGCAGACAGACGCCGCCCCCTGGCGACAGTCGCGTCAGCAGCAGATCAAGCAACCGGCACAATGAATTTTTATCTTCAGGATCAAACACGCTGCGCTGCCCGTTGAGCAGATAACGCACCGTGTGAAAGCGGTAAAGCGCCGTGAGGCACTGCCGCATTTCATCGGGCGCGCGCACGATTCTGAATTCCACGCGACCTTTTTTCGCGAGGATTCGGGCCTTGCGCCCCACGCCTTTTTTATCAAGCAGGCTGTCAAGCCCCGCCTGATCGGGCGCATCGAGTTCCAGCACCGGCCCGACATCACGCACCCGGCGAATCGCCTGCAAGCCCGCGCGGCAGGCCTGCTCGCTCAACTGCGCAAGCGTTGATGAAGCTTCCGGCAGGTTATTGAAACGGACGTGTGAACATTCCCGCCGCTCGATCATCTCGGCCATGAACCCGGCCAGGCAAGTCATAAACTCAGCCTGAAACGCCGGCTCGACGATCACATCGTTGTAATCGGCCCAGGGACCTGCGATCAGTTCCAGCACGGTCTGAGACCACCCGGCCACGCGGCAGCGACGCAACGCCAGCGGCGCAATGCCCACCAGTCTTTCCGGCGACGTTCTTGCCAGCGACGTGTAAGCGCACACAATCAGCGGGCGACACTGCTCATCAAATTCAGCCGCCGCCCGCACCCAGTCGTAAGTCACAAAGACATCGTCAATGCCGGAGCGCAACGCCAGCGCATTCCATTGCCCGGCCCACGCGGGGCCGACGGGAAATTCGGTCAGAACTTCAAGACGCATAAATTCAGAATCCAGAGGGTTGGGGGAATCCCAGGCTCGCCATCACCGCGCACCTGAAAACCAGTGTCAGCCAGGCCCGACGATCAATCACACCACCAGCGCCCAATCAGTCTGCCCGGCAAAGTTCGACAAGCCGGTAAGCCTGCCGTTGTGTCAACGAACGTCAGGTCTGCCGCGTCAGCGCCAGGCGCAGATCACGCTGCGTCAGCCACGCGCAGGCCAGGTAAACCGCGCCGCCCGCCAGCACGGCCAGATAAAAACTCAGCGCCCGCGCCTGCCACACGACCAGCGCCATCAGCGCCAGCGGCAGCGCCGCAGCCAGCAGCGCCTGCCTGAATTCCAGCCGGTATAACTGCCGCGCCGAAAACACCGCCAGAAACGCAAGCATTGACAGCGTCGAAACGAATTGCGCCGCCGCCGCGCCGGTCGCGCCGAATCGCGGGATCAGCGCCACGTTGAGCAGCAGGTTGATAACCACCGCAATCAGGTTGCCGCACAGATCAATCCGCTGATGGCCCGTCGCCACCAGCCCGCGCGACAGCACCATCACCCCGCAGAACGGCACCAGGCTGAGCGCCATCATTTGCAGCGCGGGCGCGGCCATCAACATTTTTTCACTGAACAGCAGCGTCAGCACTTCACGCGCCAGCAGCGCCAGCCCGATGGCGCAGGGCAGCGCCAGCGCCAGCACCAGCCGCAGACTGCGCGCCATGAATGCGCCCAAAGCCTGGCGCGAAACTTCGGCCAGCCGTGTCGCCGCCGGTTGCAGCACGCCGCCATACGCCGCCATCAGCACCATCACCGGAATCAGAAACCGCGAAGCCGCACCGAACAGCGCCGCTTCGGTTTCGCTGCTGAGCCGACCCGCCAGCACTGAGGCCGCCTGCCAGTGCAGCGCCGACAACACCGCGATCCCGGCAAAGGCCGGTGAATGCGCGGCAATCTCGCGGATGACGCTCCATCGCGCCAGCTTCAGAATCGTCAGACGCCGCCCCGCAATGCAGGCATAAAGCAGGCAGGCCAGCAGCCGCACCACCACAAACGACACGCAGATCAGCAGCAGGCTGCGCCCCTGCCACAACAGCAGCAGCGGAATCACCGTGCGCAGCAGGTTTTCAATCGTCGTCACCAGCGCAATGATCCGCGCCCGGCCCAGCGCGGTCAGCGCCGGTTCCGCCGCGCTAATCAGCCCCGTCGGCAGCAGCACCAGGCTGAGCGCCGCCGTCGCCATGCGCACTTCGCCCGAACTGCTGACGACGAAGCCCGTGACGATCATCAACCCGGCGCAGATCACGGACCAGATGAATAAAAAAACCGTGACGCTCGCAAACAGCCGTCGTCGTTCATCGCCCGTCCGGCGCGCCGTTTCGCTGGCCGTGTACGGATAAAGACCGAGCGTGCAGATCGTCATAAAGATCATGTAAATCCCCATGACGATGGTGAAGCGGCCCAGTTCAGCCGGGTTGCGCCAGCGCGCAAACATCGCCCATAACGCCACGCTATTGGCAATGCTGATCGTGCCTGACCAGACCATCCACAGCGCGTCGCGCAGCACTGACATCTGTTTTTCGCGGTATTTCATCAAGCCCTGTCACTCAGTGATCTGCTTTCCGCCGCTCGTCCTGATCGGCTCGTGCGACCGCCAGCAGCAGTCCGAGCAGCAGAAACAGAATGCGATGCTGCCCCGAACCCAGCGCCCCCAACTCCTTCAACCCGGTCAGCAGGTAAGCCAGCAATCCCGTCAGCAGCCCGACCGTCTGCGCCCGCAGCATCAGATCGCGGCTCTGCAGCACCGGCCACGCCCGCCAGACTGCCAGGACAATCAGCAGCAGCAACAGCAGCAGCGCCGGGATGCCGCTTTCAGCCGCGATGTGCAGAAAGATGTTGTGGACCGGCCAGTCAAAATCGTCTGTGATCTTTTCGTGCGTCTGATCGTACCGGCGCATCTCTGTTTCATAAGCGCTCAGGCCCACGCCGAGCAGCGGATTGTCGGCAATCATCCCGGTGGCCACTTCCATCAGCGGCAGCCGCGATTCAGCCGCGCCGCGATCATCCTCGGTCAGGCGCGTATAAATCATCGGCGCAAACGGCAGCGCCAGCAGCGTCACCAGCGCCAGAATGCCGCCCATCCGCCAGACGTAGCGGCGACGCTCCGCGCTTGCCGTTGCGCGATAAGCCAGCAGCGACAGCGCCCCCATCGAAAGCACAAATGAAAACCAGCTCCCCCGCGCATAAGTCAGAATCAGCGCGATTGAACCCAGCCCGGTCGCCGCGATCAGCCCGGCCTTTTCAGCCAGGCGCAGTTGCCTGAGCTGCAGCAGCGCCGGCGCAATCAGCAGCGGCAGAAAAGC
The DNA here is from genome assembly GCA_964457105.1 of uncultured Heliobacteriaceae bacterium. Taxonomy (GTDB): domain Bacteria; phylum Acidobacteriota; class Blastocatellia; order RBC074; family RBC074; genus DASRDU01. The sequence goes on along the minus strand of CAYWDW010000031.1, from coordinate 11,930 downwards.
CACCAGATACCAGCCGAACGCATTGGCCATCGTCAGCAGCCCGGCCACGCGCGCCACGTCACCGTCGGCAATCTTCTGCACCTGGTCTTCGGCAATCGAACCCAGAATGCCCCAGTCCGTTGCCATGCCGAACTGATATTGCAGCAACCCGATCAGCCCGCTGAAACCAACCGCACAGGCCGTTGCCAGCACCGCCTGGCGCAGCGCCCTGGCGTCACTGAAACACCGCGCCGCCGCATCACAGATCAGCCCTGAACTCAGCACGCCGCAGAGCGCATACGCGCCCATCAGATATTCACGGCCATACAGCACCGACACCGCGCACCACAGCAGCAGCGCGCCAAACGTCAGCGCAAAACCGGTCGGGATGATTCTGTCGCGCCGCCCGGCCTCGCGGTCTTCAGTCAGGCTGAAGACGATCAGCAGCAGCGCCAGCAGCAGCGCCAGTGAAATATTCAGCCCCGCCGGGTCAGCGTGAGTTTTTTTATCGGCAAAGAAATTGATTTCCAGACGGAAGGAGAAACAGAAGATCAGCCCGAACCGCAGCACCGGCCCCAGCGGCAACTGCGCCCAGTTCCAGACCGTCACCATCAGCACGCCGCACACCGCGAGGCAGCTTAGCGCCAGCCACGCCGTCGGCAGCGTCGTCAGCAGCGTCAGCGCAGCGCCCAGCAGCAGCGCCAGCGAAACAGCCATGATGAAAGTGAGAATGCGACGCTGCCGCGTGGCGCGCGGTGTGGCCTGTTCAGTCAGCAATGGCTGATGACTGCCCCTGATGGTCTGCCCGATACTGCTCAAACTCTGTGGCTCCGATCAACTGACAATCAGGGCTGTTCTTAGACTGCTCCATCACGGCGCAGCACGGCGGGAATGGTTTTGAAAAGAATCCTGAGGTCGAGGGCGAGCGACCAGTTATCAATGTAATCAAGATCCTGCTGAATCCACTGCTCAAAACTCGTATTGCTGCGGCCCGACACCTGCCAGATGCAGGTGATGCCCGGACGCACCGTGAAGCGGCGATTGAACCAGAATTCATCGAACCGCTCGAAATCACGCACCGACATCGGGCGCGGCCCGACCAGCGACAGGTCGCCTTTGAGGACGTTGTATAACTGCGGCAGTTCATCGAGGCTCGTCTTGCGCAGAAAGCCGCCAATCGGCGTCAGGCGCGGATCCTTTTTGATCTTGAACACCGGCCCTTCCGCTTCGTTGAGGTGTTCGATTTCAGCCATCCGCTGTTCGGCATCCAGCACCATCGTGCGGAACTTGAACATCTGAAAGCGGCGCTTGTTGAAGCCGACGCGCTCCTGCACAAAGATCGCCGGGCCGGGCGAGGTCAGCCTGATCGCCAGCGCAATCGCGGCCAGCACCGGCGAGAGCAGCAGCAGCGCGAGGCCCGACACGATGACATCAATCAGCCGCTTGATGCCCATCTTCCAGTCCGTGCGCGGACTCATATAAAGAGTCAGCACCGGTATTTCATCGAACTGTTCCGCGACCGAACGCGCCAGCCGCCGATTGAACAGGTCAGAATGAATCCGCACCATCACGCCCTGATCTTCGGCCAGCCGGACGATGTTCGCAATCTCCTGGTAATAGGATTTGACCGGCAGCGTGATGATGATTTCATCCACAATATTGCCGGCCAGAAAGGCCGGCAGCGTTTCAAGCGATCCGAGCAGGCGCGGCACTTCATCCGGCGCGCTGACGTTGTCAATAAAACCGAGCAGGCGATAACCCAGCTCAGGGTGCCGCTCGAATCGTTCCGCCATCTGCTGCCCGCGCAACCCGGCGCCGGCAATCAGCACATAACGCGGATTGAGTCCGCGACGGCGAAAATGGCTGAGAATCACGCGCCGCGCCAGGCGCAGCACAAAAAGCAGCTCAAACGCCGTCAGCCAGAATCCGACCAGCACCGTGCGATCAACTACCTGCCAGCTCGCAATCACGGCGACAAAGGTCAGCGCGACCGAGTTGTAACTGACCGCCTTGAAAACATCGAACAGTTCATCGTGCCACTGCGCCAGCCGCCGCGACCGGTACAGCCATAAATTCGAGAGAAAGATGTACCAGCAAACGAGCAGCAGCCCGAAAAACAGCGCATCGGCCAGGCGCACGCTGCCGGGCAGTTCGTTAAGCGGCCCCGGCAGGTGCCCGGCCCAGACGAAGGAGAGTCCGAAAGCGACCACCAGCAGCCACAGATCCAGCAGCTTCTGCGTGCGTGTCAGCGCTGACCATCGGGTTGATAGCATTCCTTCAGCCTTTCCGGATTACTTTTCAGACTATTTGCGCCGCCGGTTCAGAACGACGCCCAGGACATTGGCTTTGGCATTCTGCAATGCGGCTCTGGCGGCGGCAAGGGCATGACACGGCGTTTCATCCTGCTGCGCGACCAGGATCACGCCGTCCACCTGCGACGCGAGCAGCGCCGTGTCAGGATTCGATGTTACCGCCGGCGCGTCAATCAGCACGAAATCAAACCGCGACTTGAGCATTGAAATCATGGTGCGCGTGTCGCACACGCGCAACAGTTCGCTGAGCGTCACGGTGCCCTGCGTCGTCGCAATCTCACGCAGGTTCGGCAGCGGCGTCCGGCGCAGCGCGAGCTGATAACTTTCCGGCGACACATCAGACTCTTCGCCCGTCGGCATCTGATCGTGCAACTCAAACCGTCCGACATTGATCTGCTCGAATTCAGCCAGCAGCAGGCTCAGGTGGCGCGCCACAAAACTGCCGCCGTCGCCCGGCTCGACTCCGCACACCATCAGCACCTGCAACTGCTGCGCATCAGCCGCGAGCAGCAGCGAACTGCGCAGGCGGCGAAATTCATCGCGGACGTGAACGGGCAAAGCATTACTCATCAGTTCCTGCGGCGTCATCGGCACGAGCGCCGTACTTGCGGCTGCCGGTGCCAGTGCCGTTTCAACTTCGACTGCCGGTGCCGTCATCGCCACTTCGGCCTGAGCTTCAATCATCGCCACTTCAGCCTGAGCTTCAATCTCAACCGGCGTCTCCGCTGACTCCGGCTCCGGCACCAGTTCGTTCACCGGTTCACAGTCTTCAGCCGCTGCCGCTTCAAATGTTTCAGTCTGAGGTTCAACGGATGGTTCGGTGATAACTTCAGTTTCGATGGCGTCACCGACGGCGGCGGCTTCGACCGTCACTTCACCGGCGGGCTGAAACTGCTGATTGCTGAGCGGCGCTTCAGGATATTCCCACAGGTGCTGCAACGGCTCTTCGTCAAGCCAGGCTGGTTCTGAAGCTTCAGCCGCCGCCGCCGTCAGCGCGGGTTCATCAAGCTCCAGCACGCAGCCATCTTCGAGGTCGTGCTGCCCGGCATATCTGATGCCCGGTTCCGCGTAATCGGTCATCAACGGAGAATCAGGCGTCACCGTTTCGGGCTGACTGATCCTGATCTGCTCATCCGGCCCGGCCTCGTTCTCGAAATCGTAGAACTGAAGGAAGGTATTCGCATAATCGCCTTCAGCGGCAGTAGTGCGACCATATTTCTGCATCGCCTCAAATACTCTGGCCATACTTCGTTGTCTCCCTGGTTCTGACTGGGGCGGTGGTGGCGGGGTCGTCAGGTGACGCCCGGCTCTGTGTTTCAAGTGCCTTGCCTGGCGCAGCCGTTCGTTACTGCGCGTCTGAAATTGAAGCCAGCACGTCCATCCCGAAATGGCGGCGCACGCTGTCAGCGCCGCGCACCGTCGGATTGAGGCGTTCAAGTCCAATCGCTCCGGCGACGGCAGCCAGCAGCCCGACCACGAGCAGGACCACGAGGTTCAGCAGCGGTTGCGGACTGATCGGTTTGTAATTCGGGCTGGCGGCATCGGCGAGGCTGATGTTGGCGACTTTTTCCTGCGTCAGCGCCTCGGCAATTTCAGCCTCCTGCGACTTCTTGTGATAGAGCAGCCACGCCTCTTCGTTGACCGTTTTCTGCCGTTCGAGTTCGGTCTTTTCGTAAGCTTTCTGGTCGAGTTCGATCACGCGGGCCTGATACTGCGCGGCCTGGGCCGTCAGGCTGCGTTCGCGTTCGCGCAGCGCCATCAGATTGGCCTGGGCGCTGAGCAGGTCGTTCATCAGGCGGCGATGAACCTCATTGAGCGCCACCGATTTTTCCTGCGGCGGAGTTTTCTCTTCGCGTTCGATGACCGTCCGGGTCTGCGCGATGCGCTGCTCGATGTCTTTGACGAGGCGATGTTCGGGTTTGTATTTCTGCAACAGTTGCGTGCGCTGCAACTCAAGCTGCATCAGCTCATCCTTCATCCGGTCGAGCGCGGGCACGTATTTCGTGGTCGTGCCGGTTTCGATGCGTTCGGGCTGAGTGGCCAACTGGCTTTTGAGCGCGGCCAGGCGCTGTTCGGTTTCGAGGATTTCGGTGCGGGCGGCGTTGGCCTGGCTTTGCGTCTGATAGAACTGCTGCATCAGCAGCTCCTTCTGCGCCGCGACCGAGGCCACGCCATTTTTTGCATCGAACTGTTTCAGCGCTTCAGTGGCGGTCTCAAGCTGGTCTCTGAATGAATCGGCCTGATGTTTGAAGACGAGCGCGGCCTGCGAATTCTGGCGCAGCTTCAGGTGATGATCGGAATATTTCTGGTACAGGGTATTGAGCAGCTTCGCGGCGCGATCAGGGTTTGAGTCTCTGAAAGTCACCTTGATGACGCGCGATTTTTTGACCGAGACAACTTCCAGGCCTTCGCTGACGCTGCGAATGGCGCGTTCAATGGCGGTTGGTTCAGCCTGATGGTGCAATGAACGGTAAAATTCAGCCACGCGCGATTTCACATCCGACAGAAACCCCTGCGGAGCTGTGGCGTGATCGAGGCCGATTTCTTTCACGACCGCTTCAAGCACCTGGCGACTTTGAATGATTTCGATTTCTGAATTGAACTCTTCATCGCTGATGTCGGCCCGCGTGCTTTCATTGCGCGCTTCGCCGGGACTGACCTGCGGATCCACGCGCTCACGCGACACCAGAATTTTCATCGAGGATTCAAAGGTCGGCGTCATCAGGATCGTCACCACCATGCCTGACCCCAGCACCGCAAAGAAAATGGCGATCATCAGCCATTTGCGCGCCCACAATACGGCGAGCGTTTCGCGCGTCAGACTTTCCAGCCCGCCTGTCACATTCTGCTTCGCCTGATCCATCATGACTCTCCAGACTTACCGCAACGTGAAACCCGGCATGGCAAACCGGAAGGATTCGACCACCTGCGTGAACTTCGACAGTTTTGAATCGGGCACAAAAACGTAATCGCCATCGGCCAGGATGCCGTCCTGACCATTGCTGTCGGCGCTGAGTAATTCTTTCAGGTCCACGAGCGTGACTTTCAACTCGCGTTCACCGACCGGGCGCGCGTGCAGCACCATTCGGCGGCTCGCGTCTCTGGTGAAGCCTCCGGCCACGATCACCGCCTGCAAGACGGTCTGCGCCGCCCGCAGTTCATAGCTGCCCGGCTTCTGCACCTGGCCGCCGACGAACACCCGCGGCGCGACAAATTCAATCAGGCTGACCGACACCTCAGGGCGCAGCAACTGCTCGCCGAACGCGGCTTCAATCGCCTGTTTCAGTTCGGCCACCGTCAGCCCGGCGGCTTTCAGGTCATTGATCATTTGCAGGTTGATGAAACCATCCGGGCGGACGATCACCACCGGCTCATTGAGTTCAGGCTGATACAGAAATTTGATGCTGAGCTTGTCGCCGCTGTGAATGCGGTAACTTCCCTGCGGCTGAGCCTGGGCGCTGCGCGCTGCTGTTGACTGAGCCGTGAAAGTTCCGCACTGCAGCGACAGAACCGCCAGACTTTGACACAACCATCTGACACAACACTTCACCGGCATCACGTCCTCGTGAATAAAAGTCAGCAGGGTTGTTTGACGCTTTGAAGCAGGGGCTGCGGTGGTTGGGCCTGAGGGCAGCCGTTCGGGTGCGTTGCATTCTAAGATCAACCGCCGGGATTATCTACAAAAACTTTTTGCCATCCTGTGATGAGTCAGTGATTAAATCCTTGCAGCAGGGGACCGCAAACCGGCAGATGCCGCAATTTGTCATCCCGCCTCAACCCGGTCAGAATGGATTATCAGCGGACTGATTCCTGATGCCTGGTTCCTGACTCCTGATGTTCTGAATATAGTCCGGCAGTTTCGGGCAGGGCCTGTCAAAGCGGCGGGAAGTGTCACAGGCCGACGGCTCTGTGGCGCCTGCATTGTTTAGGCTGTCAGCCATGCGAGAAACGATTACCAGTCTGATGGATGATGCGCTGCGGCGCGGCGACGAAACGGCGATTGTCGCCAGGCACGGGTTGCGCACGGTCAGGTGGTCTTATGAAAAGCTCGCGGTCACGGCATTTCAGTTTGCCCGCGAACTTGAGGCGCGCGGCATCGGTCAGAATGACCGGATTCTGATCCAGGCTGAAAACAGCGCCGAATGGGTTGCAGCTTTTTTCGGCTGCCTGCTGCGCGGCGCAGTCGTCGTGCCGCTCGATGTGCAGACCGCGCCCGATTTTGCCGCCCGCGTGCAGCAGCAGGTCACGGCCCGCCTGCTGCTGACGGACCGCGAGCATCACCATTTTGAAAACGCTCCGCCTTCGATTCCGCTGACGCAGTTGCCACAACTCTGCGCGCCACACTGCCCGGCGCGGTATCAGCCTGACATCAGTTCGCCCGATCACCTGGCACAAATCATTTTCACTTCGGGCACGACGGCTGACCCCAAAGGCGTCTGCCTGTCGCATCGCAACCTGCTGGCCAGCCTGCTGCCGCTGGAACGCGAAATCAACAAATACCTCAAATGGGAACGCTTCGTTCATCCCATCCGCTTTCTGAATCTCGTGCCGCTCAGCCACGTCTTCGGGCAGTTTATGGGCCTCTTCGTCCCGCCACTGCTCGGCGGCGAGGTTTATTTTCAAAGCTCGCTCAATCCGGCTGAAATTATTGGAACGATCCGACGAAATCGCATTTCAGTCATGGTGGCGGTGCCGCGACAGCTTGACAGCCTGCGCGAAAAGATCGAACGCGAAGCCGTCGCGCAAATGGGTGCCGCACAATTTGCCCAGGCGCTTGAGCGCGCCGCGACTGTTCACTGGCTCAAACGATGGTGGCTCTTTCGCCGGATTCATCGCCGCTTTGGCTGGAAGTTCTGGGCCTTTGTCGCAGGCGGCGCGACGCTCAATGCTGAAACTGAGAATTTCTGGCAGCGGCTCGGTTTCGCCGTCGTGCAGGGTTACGGCATGACTGAAACGGCGGCGCTCATCAGTGTCAATCATCCATTCAAATCAAGTCACGGTTCGATTGGCAAAACGCTGCCGGGCCAGGAGGTCCGGCTGAGCGCGCAGGGCGAAATCATGGTGCGCGGCGGCAACGTCGCTGCCGGATACTGGCACGCGGGCGTGCAGCCGCTGACCGATGCCGCAGGCTGGTTGCACACCGGCGACGTTGGCGAAATGGATGCCACCGGCAATCTGTTTTTCAAGGGCCGCAGCCGCGATGTCATCGTGACCGCCGCCGGTTTGAATATTTATCCTGAAGACCTCGAAGCCGCGCTGAATGCGCAGCCCGAAATTCGCGCCTGCGCCGTCATTGGCATTGAAACCCCGCAGGGACCTGAACCGCTCGCCGTGCTGATTCTGCGCGAGGCCCCGGCGAATGCTGACAAAGTTGCCGCCCGCGCCATCGCGCACGCCAATGCCACGCTGGCCCGGCCTCAGCAGATGCGCCACTGGGTCATCTGGCCTGACAGCGACTTCCCGCGCACGCCGACGCAAAAGGTGCGCAAGGGCGAAGTCAAAGCGCGCCTGGCTCAGCTCAGGCCATCGCTCGCCGCATCCGGTGCCGCGCCTTCAACGCAGGCTTCGGTGACAGGTTCGCTGCTGGCCAGCGTCAGCGGCATCGCGCCGGACCAACTGACCGACACGGCCAGCCTCTCAACCGATCTGAAGCTGGATTCGCTGGGCCGCGTCGAACTGCTCAGCGCGCTCGAAGATCGTTACCAGGTGCAGCTTGACGAAGCTGCGATCACGGCGGCCACCACGGTGGGCGACCTTAAGAAAATGCTGGCTGAAGGCACGGCGGCGAGTTCGGCAGTGCAGTATCCATACCCGCGCTGGGCGCAGCGTTTTCCGGTGACGTGGCTCCGAACGATCAGCTTTTACCTGCTGCTGCTGCCGCTGACGCGCCTGATGTCGTGGCCGCGCGTGCGTGGCGCTGAACACCTGAAAGGCCTGCACGGCCCGGCGCTTTTTATTTCAAATCACATTGCGATGACGGATCAGTCGCTGATTCAGGCGGCGCTGCCGGGGCGTTACCGGCGGCGCCTGGCAATTGCGATGGAAGGCGAAAGGCTGCGCGCGTTCAGACATCCGACCGGGGCGAAGCTGTTCACCAGGTGGCGGCTGAAAATTCAATATGCGCTGCTGGTCGCGCTGTTCAATGTCTTTCCGCTGCCGCAGCACAGCGGCTTCCGCCGCAGCTTTGCTTACCTCGGTGAAACGATGGATCGCGGCGACAGCGTGCTGGTCTTTCCCGAAGGCCGCCGGACTGAAGATGGCCGGATGGCTCCGTTCAAATCCGGCATCGGCCTGCTCGCGACCAGCATTGACGCGCCGATTGTGCCGATCAGAATTGACGGCCTGTTTGAACTCAAGCAGCGGCGACAGTATTTCACGCGCCCTGGCCGCATCACGGTGACGTTCGGTGAACCAGTGCGCTTTGCGGCTGATGACGACCCGGCCCGGATTGCGCTTGAACTCGAAACCCGCGTCTCACAGCTCTGAAAGTTTGCAGGGTCCTGGGTGCGCACGCTGCCAGCGTGCTGGTCTTCTGCCTGACGGTCTATGGAGGAAAACCAGCACGCTGGCAGCGTGCGTACCCAGGCGCAATGGCCCTGGAAAGTTTGCCGCCCGATGCCCAGGCCATTAGAATACGGGCCGGAATCGAAACCTGAAACAAACGGCAGAAACCTGAGTTAACTTTTCCGCCGATCCTCACAAACTCTGACAGCGCATCACGAGTGAGTGTGTTATGCCTCAACGGAAACTTCTCCTCACGTTGTTTCTTCTGCTGCTGGCGCTGTGCCTGTGGTCAGGCGCGGCGCGTCAGGTCGTGGCCTCACCGTTTGCGACGCCGGTGCTGACGGCGCTCAATCCGTCAATGGCGCTGGCCGGCAGCGATGATCTGACGCTGACCGTGAACGGCGCGAATTTCATCAGCGGCGCAACAGTTCGCTGGAACGGCAGCGACCGGCAGACCACTTTCATCAGCGAAACCCAACTGACCGCGACGATTCCTTCGACTGACCTGGTTGCAGCAGGCACTGCCACCATCACGGTTTTCAATCCTGCGCCGGGCGGCGGCGATTCAAACGGCCTGAGTTTCACCATCAACGCAGTCAATCATGCGCCGGTGCTGTCAGAAATTATTCCGGCTTCATTGACCGCCAATTGCGGAGCTTTCACGCTGACGGTGACGGGCCGCAGTTTTGTGATTGATTCAGTCGTGCGCTGGAACGGGCAGCCGCTCGTCACCACTTTCATCAATGACCAGGAGCTGACCGCCCAGGTGACAGACAGTGAAATTGCAGCGGCTGGCACTGCGGCCCTGACGGTTTTCAATTCCGCGCCGGGTGGCGGCGAATCAGCTTCGCAAACGATGACGATCAATGCCGTCAACCCGGTGCCGGTCATGTCGGGGCTGACGCCGAGCGCCATTCCGGCGGGCGGCTCAACTTTTACGCTGACGGTGACCGGCGCAGGGTTTGTGAAAAATTCGGTCATCAGATGGAATGGCGCGAATCGCCGCACGACTTTTGTTTCCGACAAAAAGCTGACGACTTCAATTCCGGCCAGCCTCGTCGCCGCGCCTGGCGATGCGAGCGTCGTGGTGTTCAGTTCGCTGCCCGGCGGCGGCACCTCGGACGCGCTCAGTTTCAGTGTGACCGCAGGCAATCCGCCGCCGATTCTGAGCAGCCTCAGCCCGGCTTCGGTCACGGCAGGCAGCAGCGATTTCACGCTGACCATCAATGGCTCGAATTTCGTCAATGGTTCCGTCGTCAACTGGAATGGCAGCCCGCGTCCGACGACGTTTATCAGTTACACGCAACTCTCAGCCGCGATTCCGGCCAGCGACCTCGCGCAGATCGCAGACAGTTCAGTGACGGTGACCAGTCCCGCGCCAGGCGGCGGCCTTTCAGACGCGGTGACGTTCAGCATCACCACGCCGCCCAATCCGGTGCCGACGCTTGACAGCATCGCTCCGGTTTCGGTGCCGGTGGGCGCAGACGACACGACGCTGACCGTCAATGGCGCAAACTTTGTCGAAGGCTCGGTCGTGCGCTGGAATGGTCAGGCCCGGCCAACTACTTTCGTCAGCCGCGCGCAATTGAAGGTGCTGATTCCTGAAACTGATTTGCACGAACCGAATGTTGCAGCGATTTCGGTTTTCAATCCGCCACCTGAAGGCGGCGTTTCAGGCTCACTCAGTTTCAGAGTTTCGGCGGGCAATCCGCTGCCAACTTTGACGAGCCTCAGCCCGGCGGCAGCGGCGGCGGGCAGCGGCGTGCTGAATCTGACCGTCAACGGCTTCGGCTTTGTCAGCGATTCAGTCGTGCGCTGGAATGGCGGCAGCCGGCGCACCACTTTTGTTTCTGACCGGCAACTGACCGCGACCATCACTGCGGCGGATGTATCGCTGAGCGGCACGGCCAGCGTCGCGGTGCTGAGTCCGGCACCCGAAGGCGGCCTGTCAAACGCCCTGAATTTTACGATTGATCCTGCATCGAATCCCGTGCCCACGCTCAGCCGCATCAGCCCCGATGTTATTTCAGCGGGCAGCCCGGCATTGATGCTGACTGTCACCGGCATCAATTTCGTCAGCGGTTCGGTCGTGCGCTGGAACGGGCAGGATCGCCCGACAACCTATGTCAGCAACGGCACGCTGACCGCTGCAATTCCGGCCTCGGACGTGGCGACCACCGACGGCGGCATCATTTCGGTTTTCAATCCTGCGCCGGGCGGCGGGCTGTCGAATACGAAAGTGCTGACGGTCGTCAATCAGCTTGTGAATGTTTCAGCGGCGCGCTTTGCGGGCGGCAATCTGGCGAGCGAATCCATCGTGTCGGCTTTTGGTTCGAGCCTGGCACCGGGCACGCAGGGCGCAACCGCGCTGCCGCTGCCGCTCAGCCTGCTCAACACTTCAGTCGTCGTGCAGGACAGCGCAGGCGCTGCACGCACCGCGCCGCTTTTTTTCGTGTCACCGACACAAATCAATTATCAGCTTCCGCCTGGCACGGCGACCGGCACAGCTACCGTTACGGTGCTGAGCGGCGACAGCGTTGCCGCCACCGGATCAATCAATGTCACGAGCCTCGCGCCGGCCCTGTTCAGCGCCGATGCCAGCGGGCAGGGCCTGGCCGCCGCGCTGGTGCTGCGAACGCCTGCAAGCGGGCCGCAAACGTGGGAACCGGTCGGGCAGTTCGATCCGCTATCGAATCGCTTCGTGCCGCTGCCGATTGAACCTGGCAGCGACACCGACACCGCGCACCTGATTCTGTATGGCCTCGGCATTCGTCAGCGCAGCAGCCTCGCCGCAGTCTCAGCGACGATTGCAGGCCTCACCGTCCCGGTTGATTTCGCCGGCGCCCAGGGCAGCCTCGTCGGTCTGGATCAGATCAACGTCGCGCTGCCTAAAATTCTGAAGGGAAAAGGTGAGGTCGAAGTCGTGCTGATTGTGGATGGCCTCGCCGCCAACCCGGTCAGAATCACGCTCAGATAAGCGCCGCCCCGGACACCCGAACCACAAACGACAACCCGCGCGCAGACTGCCCCTGACGCCTCAATGCCATTGCCCCGGAGGGGCGCAATTCAATAGCCGGGGGGGTGGGGGGGGGGCGCCCCCCGGGGCCCGAGGAGCACAAAAAATATTACCCGAAA
>CAYWDW010000030.1:0-16144 GCA_964457105.1 uncultured Heliobacteriaceae bacterium | reverse complement strand
GCACCTGGCCAAGCAGGCTTTCCTGCAACAGAAACGCGCCGTTCTCGACGAAAGCCTCTTTGCCATGCGATGAACGGCTTCAGGTTTGCACTTGCGTGTGCGATACAGTACGCGAGCGTCAGCGAGCGCCCGGTTTGCATTGCCGGGGCGCTCGCTGACGCTTGCGTACTGTATCGCACACGCAGGATTATTCATCCTTCATCCCTTTATCGAGGACACAATCATGAAAGCACAGGAATTTGCCGCACACGCGCCGGACGAGGTGCTCAATCAGCCGACGGCGCTCGAAAATTACAATCTCTTTGCCGGCGACGCGCCGCTGCGCGAGGCGTTGCAGCGTGAAGGCGGCGGCTGGATTGAAGAGCAGGCGCACGAGTTCGGCGCGCTGCTTGGTCGCGCCGAAACGCTGCGCCTGGGCGAACTCGCCAATCGCCACACGCCCGAACTGCACACGCACGACCGCTTCGGGCATCGGATTGATGAAGTCGAATTTCATCCGGCGTGGCACGAACTGATGCGCCTCGGCATCAGTCACGGCACGCATTCGATTCCCTGGACGAGCGACCGGGCCGGAGCGCACGCGGGCCGCGCGGCCCTGACGATGCTGCGCCACCAGGTTGATGAAGGTCACGGCTGCCCGATCACGATGACCTTTGCCGTCATCCCGTCGCTGCGGCTTCAGCCTGAAATCGCCGCGGAATGGGAACCGCGCGTGTTGTCGAACGAATACGATCCGCGCTTTATTCCGGCGCGTGAAAAGCGCGGCGTCCTCCTGGGCATGGCGATGACCGAGCGGCAGGGCGGCAGCGATGTGCGCGCCAACACGACGCGGGCGCGGGCAATTGGCGCACGCGGCCCCGGCCAGGCGTATGAACTCACCGGGCACAAATGGTTCTGTTCGGCGCCGATGTGCGATGGCTTTCTGGTGCTGGCGCAGGCTGAAGGCGGGTTGTCCTGCTTTCTGCTGCCGCGCTGGAAGCCGGACGGCACGCGCAATGCCTTTCACCTTCAGCGGCTCAAGGACAAGCTCGGCAACAAATCGAACGCTTCGAGCGAAGTCGAATTTCACGGCGCGTGGGCGCAGATGATTGGCGCAGAAGGTCGCGGCGTGGCGAACATTATGGAAATGGTCCGACACACGCGGCTCGATTGCGCGCTCGGTTCGGCGGCAACGATGCGGCGCGCCGTAGCCGAAGCGTTGCATTACACCGCGCAGCGATATGCTTTCGGTGAACGCCTGCTCAGTCAGCCGCTGATGCAGAACGTGCTGGCCGATCTGTGTCTTGAGTCCGAAGCGGCGACGGCGCTCGCGCTGCGCCTGGCGCGCAGTTTCGATGAAGCGCCGCACAACGAAATGCAGCAACGCTTCAGCCGCATTGCCACCGCCATCGGCAAATTTATCGTCACGAAGCGCGCCATCGCCGTCGTCGCCGAAGCGATGGAATGCCTCGGCGGCGGCGGTTATGTCGAAGAGTCTCCGCTGCCGCGCCTGTACCGCGACATTCCGGTCAATTCAATCTGGGAAGGTTCAGGCAACGTGCAGTGCCTGGACGTGCTACGCGCGATGCGCAAAGAGCCTGAATGCGTCGAAGCGTTGTTTGACGAACTCCGCTCGGCGCGTGGCCTGGATGATCGTTACGACGCACTGCTGGCGCGGATTGAACGCGAACTGGCTGACAGCGCGCAGCTCGAAGCGCGGGCGCGGCGCGTGGTCGAAGACCTGGGGCTGGCGCTGCAGGCCGTGATTCTGCTCAGGCACGGTCAGCCCGCCGTGACTGAGGCCTTCTGTGCGTCGCGGCTCTCCGGCAATCAGCATCGCGCGCTCGGCACGCTGCCGGCTGAAACTGATTTCGAGGCGCTCATTCAGCGGGCGCTGCCGCAGTTCTGATCCGGCCAGGTCGTGTCTGCGTGATTGATTGCGCGGTCCGGGGGTCAGACTTTTTCAGCGCGGCGGGTCAGGGCTTCGGCAATGTCGAACTGTCTGGCGGCGAGCAGGCGGCCCTGACGGTTCAGGCACAGCAGGTAACTCGCCCCGGCAGCAATGGCGATGGCGAGGTAAGCCGCGGCTTTGACGAACGCGCTTTCGAGCAGCCAGCCAAGCAGCACCGGCACGGCAAACAGCCCGCCGAGCAGCACAAAAAGGACGATCCAGAGCACCGCGATCAGCACGCCGTAACCATCCTGCGAACGGCGGCGGCGCACTCCGAAATCCGCCGGGTACGGCAGCCTGATCGAAATCAGATTGCCAACCAGCGTCGCCAGCGCCATCGCCGTCAGCGCCGTGCAGCCGACCAGCAACAGCTTCGACAGCGCCACGCCGCCATAAAACATCTGCGTGCCGATCAGAATCAGACCGAGTTGCACCGCCACGATGCAACAGGCCGCGAGGTTCTTGCCCACCAGCACGCGCTGCCACCGGACCGGCGTCAGCAGGTATTGCCTGAAGCCGCTCGAATCAAACGCGAAGATCGCCGAGAAATACTGATGATTGACCAGAAAGGTGTAACTCAGCAGCAGCGTCACCCACCAGAAATCGCCCCAGGCGGCCCCGGACGGTGAAGGCTCGAAAAATCGCACGTCACTGTTGCCCAGGCTGCGCCGCGCCGGATTGATCGCAATCAGCGTGATGACCAGAATGTTGGCTGTGTTGAGCCAGGTCACGGTGTTGCGCAGCAGGTAGGTAATCTCTTTGGCAAAGATGACCGAAAGCTGCGGCGAGGCGAAGGGCAGCTTCAGCAGCATCCGGTGTGACGGCGGCGCCACGCCGGAGGCGCGCGCCAGCTCGCTCGTCCCGGCGCGCGCGCTGACCGCGAGGCGCGTAAAAACGGCGAACCCGGCCATCCACGTCAGCCCGGTCCAGAACAGCATCGTTGGCGCGAGGCGCCGGTAAGCGACGAGCGGACCGTCCGTTTTGAGCGCATCAAAAAATTCGCGCCAGACGCCGAACGGAGTCCACGCCAGCACGGCCCCGGTGAGGTCGCGCACCGGTGCCAGCCCTTCCCACAATCCGTCACCTGTGCCGTTGCCAATCAGGCGCGGCAGCAGTTGCCCGCCCACCAGAAACAGCCCGATCAGCGCCGTAAAAAAAATTTCAGTGCGCCGCCGCCGTCCCGAAAGCAGCCACGCCGTCAGCAGCGCGACCAGCACATACAGCGCGTTGATCCAGACCGCCGCGCACACAAAGGCCAGCAGCCCCGCCCACGCCTGCCCCAGCGCCACCCCGCGCCCAATCAGCAGCCCGGCCATCGCCGGCAGCAGCGTCAGCATCACCGGTTCAGCACAGGCCGACGCCAGATTGAGCGCGAACAGTTTTTTGAAGCTGATCGGAAAAAGAATGAAGCGGCGCGGGTCAAAATTGGCCGAGGTGCCCGTCGCCTGCGTGACCAGCGTCAGAAAGACCAGCAGGCCGAAAATCGTCCCCATACTGTTGGCCATCACCCCGCCCGGCGACGACGGCAGGCGGACCATCAGCAGAAACAGCAGCAGTCCGACCAGCAGGCTGATGAGCAGGTAGCCGCCCAGGATCACGAACCGCAGCAGCGTCGAGATAATTTCACTGCGCCCGGTCATCGAATTGCGAAAGATAACCAGGCGCAGCCAGAACAGAGTGGCCAGTTGAGACATAATTTTGAGATGACCGGCAGCGACGGCTCAGCCGCGCAGATGCTGCCCGCATCGTGGCGGGCTGTTTTTTTCCTGTCCGCGACACTTGTATCTTTGTCACTGATGAGATTTCAAGTAGAATCCAGCCGCACATAATTATTGACCTCCATGCCTGAACGCTGTCAGGTAAAACTGTCGGTCCAGAGTGAACGGCAGCCGGAAAGCAGGCGCGGTGCCACGCGCCGGAGCTTCATCGCCAGTTCAGAGTGCTGACGTTGTAATTGTGACTCCGTCATTTTTCTGATTGTCCCGTCAGCCCGGTTGGCCCCGGATCAGTCTGTGCCGTAAACCGTCAAAGGAGTCATGGTGATGACCAGATCAGGCAGAAAATCCGTGAACGGTCACAAGGCGGCCAGTCGCAACGGGCAGAAGGCGCAGGCCGGTCGCAGCGTCACTGCCGGTAAACCGCCGTCACGCCCGTCGGCTTCGAGCCGGTCAGGCTCACGCCATCAGTCCAGGAGCAAAGCGATGAATACCATTGAAGAAACCAACAATCACCCGGTGGCCGCCGAGGCTGTGCCGGGCGGCGAAAGCCTCGATAAAGTGCGCGACATTCTTTTCGGCGTGCAGATGCGCGATTATGAAAAGCGCTTTGCACAGCTCGAAGAACGCCTGATCCGAGAGGCCGGGGTCCTGCGCGAGGAAGTCAAAAAGCGCTTCGATTCGCTCGAAAATTTTATCCGGGGCGAGATCGAAGCGGTCTCTGACCAGTTGAAATCCGAACGCGACGAACGCGCTTCAGCCGACAAGGAAGTGACCCGCGAACTGCGCGACCTGACCCGGAATGTCGAGAAAAAGAATGAACAGTTCGACACGCAACTGACCAAGGCGCAGCGCGAACTGCGCCAGCAGATTCTCGATCAGTCCAAGCTGCTGTCGGAAGAGATCCAGACCAAATACGCCGAAATGAGCGCAACGCTCGCGCGCGAGGCGCAGGTGCTGCGGGCCGACAAGACTGATCGTTCGACGCTCGCCGGGTTGCTGACCGAAATGGCCCTGCGACTGACCGATGAACCCAAACCGGGTGGCAAAACCAACCACCGATGACCGACCCTGGCGTGACAGATGAAGCCGGAACCGGGCGGCCTGAGCCTGTGGAATCGCGCCAGGCGTCCGTCCGGTCAGCCTCCGGCCCGACGGCTGGCGTGCCGCCCGTGCCCTCGCCGCTGGACCGGCTCAACGAATTGCGGCGCGTCCTGTTCGGCGCCGAGCAGGATCGGTTGCGGCAGCTTCAGCACCGGCTTGACGATCCGCATCAGCACGCCAGAGAGATCGGCCAGGTGCTGCCCGGCGCGATTCGTTTGCGCGCGCAGCCGGACGAGCAACTGACATCGGCCCTGACGCCGACGGTTGAGGAATCAATTGCCAGTTCGGTCCGCACCAATCCGAAAAAGCTCTCGGATGCCTTGTACCCGATTATCGGCCCGGCCATTCGGGCGGCGGTCGCGCACACGCTCTCGACGATGGTGCAGTCACTGAACGAAACTCTGAATCGCAGCTTTTCGTGGCAGGGTTTGCAATGGCGGCGCGAAGCGTGGAGTTCGGGCAAACCGTTTGCCGAGGTCGTGCTGCTGCACACGCTGCTGTACCGGGTCGAACAGGTCTTTCTGATTCACCGACAGACCGGCCTGCTGCTGCAGCAGGTCGTGGCTCCGGCGGTGGCGGCGCAGGATCCGCAACTGGTCTCCGGCATGCTGACTGCGATTCAGGATTTCGTGCGTGATTCATTCTCGGCGCCGCAGGGTGACGTGCTGAAGACGCTCGAAATCGGCGACCTCGATGTCTGGACGGAACAGGGGCCGGAGGCGGTGCTGGCCATTGTCATTCGCGGCGAAGCGCCGGAAGAGTTGCGGCAACTGCTGCAGGCCGTGCTGGAAAAAATCCATCTTGATTATGCCGCTGAACTGCATAATTTTACCGGCGACCCGGCAGGCTTTGAGGCCTGCCGCCCGGAGCTTCAACGCTGCCTGCAATCACAGCTCGCTGCGCCCGCCACGACGACAAACCGGCGGCAGCTTTCGCCGCTGCTGGTGGCGATTCCGATCATCCTGCTGCTGCTTGCGGGCTGGTGGCTGTTCACTTCAATCCGCGAGCAGCGCCGCTGGCAGGCTTACGTCAACCGCCTGAAAGCCGAGCCGGGCATCGTCGTCGTCGAAGCTGAAAAGCGGGGCGGGCAGTTTCATCTGTCAGGCCTGCGCGATCCGCTCGCGGCTGATCCGGCTGAGCTGCTCAGGCAGACGCCGCTCGCCGCACAACAGATCAGCAGTCACTGGCAGGCCTATCAGGACCTCTCGCCCGCGATTGTGCTGGCCCGCGCGCGGCAGTTGCTGCAGGCACCTGCCGATGTGTCATTGAAACTGGAACAGGGCTGGCTGATAGCCGAAGGGTCGGGCGTACGCGCCTGGCTCGACAGCAGCGAGGCGGAACGAATGGCCCGCTTCGTCCCTGGCGTCACCGGCCTGCGCCTGGCGGCGGCGACTTACGAGGATTTGATCCGGCAGGCGCGATTTGAATTTGCGACGGGCCAGGCCAGGCTGCTGCCAATCCATCAGCCGCTGCTCGATCAGGTGGCCGAGGCCGTCCGTCAGCTTGCGGCGGCGGCGGTCACCAGGCAGCGGCCATTTCAACTGATTATCAGAGGCAGCGCCGATCCAGTCGGCTCGGCGGCCATCAATCAGCGCCTGCGGCAGCAGCGCGCCAGTGCGGTCCGGGCGGCGCTCACGCAACGCGGCATCACGGCGGAAATGAAAGTCGAGGAAAGCCCGCAGCCCACCCGTGATGTCACGCTGCTGGCACTGACCGCACACTAACGCCCCGCCCTGAGGTCTCAATGGAGCTAACTTAAAGCAGAAGAGAGATGACGGAACAAACGGAAATAACGAAACAGACGGAAACCAGCCCTGTGCTGCATCGGCCTGGTTTCGTTTGTTCAGTTATTTTCGTCTGTTGCGGTCATCTCTCTTCCGCCCTGTTCTCTCGCTTAACTTAATGCCATTGGCCCTCAGGGCTGAGCCGAACACCGAACAGGCAGAAAGGAATTGCCACCTTGATTCAGAAAAAGATTTGCATGCTGGGAACATTCGCCGTGGGTAAGACCAGCCTCGTGGCGCGGTTTGTCAAAAGCATTTTCTCCGAGAAATATCACACCACGGTTGGCGTCAAGATTGACAAGAAGTCCGTCACCCTGGGCGAGCAGGAACTCGCGCTGGTGCTGTGGGACATTCATGGCGAGGACGAGTTTCAGAAAATCCGTCAGTCTTACCTGCGCGGCACTGCCGGTTACCTGCTGGTCGCTGACGGCACGCGCCGCGCCACGCTCGAAACCGCCCAGGCGCTCCAGGAAAATGTCGAGGCCATTGTCGGCAAAGTGCCGTTCATCCTGCTGCTCAACAAATGCGATCTGACCGCCGAATGGGAGATCGAACCGGCGGCCATTGAGGCACTGACGGCCAGCGGCTGGACGGTGCTGGAAACCAGCGCCAAAACCGGCCAGGGCGTCGAAGAAGCTTTCACCACGCTGGCCCGGAAATTACTGGAGGCCTAGGCTGCCACTATGTACCTGCTCAAGTCAGACCTGCCGCCGACGGTGCTGGTCTATCTCAACGAACTCAACCTGAAATCGCAGTCGCCCGCCTGGCTGCTGGTCTCCGACGACGGACGGCTCACGCAATGGGGCGGCCACCTCGCCTATTACGGCATCACCGGGCTGCAGCACGACGCGCCGGCGGCTGAACAGTTGCGCTTCCTGGCCGGGATGCTGCCGCTTGACACCGAGGCCGTCGAACTGCCCTGCGTCGAAACCGATTCGGGCATTTACGCTGACATTCACCTCTGGACGGCGTTTGGCGTGACCTGGGTGCTGCTGATTGACACGACGACGCACGCGCTCGAATACCGGCGCATGCAGCAGCGCGGCAACGAACTGAGCCTGCTCAATCAGCGCCAGGCGCAGACGCTGACGCACGAATTCGTCAACGAACTGTTCAGCGGCCTTGAAGTGGTCGCCTTCGAGTCAGCCGCCGATGGGTCGCTGCACCTGGCCAGCGAAGTGCCGGAATGGTTCGCCCGCGTCTGCCCCGAACAGGTCGGTGCACCGACGCGCGCGAGCCTCAGCGAACGCTTCCCTTTTCTGGCCAACTTCCTGATCGACGCCGAAGCCTTCTGGCGGGCGCAAAGTTCTGGTCGGCTGAAATCGGGCCTCTGGATTGACACCGATGCGACCGGCAGTGAATGTCAGCTTGAGGCTTCGGCCATCTGCCTGCGACAGACGCGCCTGCTGCTGATCGAAGCCGCCGGGCAGGCCGATCAGGAGTTGCAGATCATTCTGCAAAAAGCCCGCGAAACGATTCTCAGCTATCACCGCCTGGCCCGAACCGAGGCCGAGCTGCGCCGTGCGCAACAGCGCAATGCCGCGCTGCTTGATGCCCTGCCCGACGTGATGATTCTGACCGATCACAAGGGCCGGATCGTTGATTACAAGGCGCACCCTGACGACGGACACGATTCATCAGGTGAGCTGACCGGGCGCAACATCGCCGATCTGCTCGCCCCTGATGTCGCCCGCCTGGCCAGTCAGCAGATGCAACTCGCCCGGCAGTCCGGCGAAATTCAGGTTTATGAATATCAGGCGCGGCGCAACGATCAGCCCGCCGCGTTTGAAGCGCGGGTGGTCAGTTGCGGCACGGATGAACTGCTTTCGATCATCCGCGATGTGACGGAACGCAAGCATGCTGAAGAGGCCGAACTGGTGCAGCGCAGCGAGCTTTACTTCCGCACGCTGATTGAAAACAGTTCTGACATCATCGTCGTCGTCAATCCCGACACCACGATTCGTTATGAAACGCCTTCGATGCAACGCATCCTGGGCTACGCGCCTGCCGACCGCCTCGGCCACAGCGCCCTTGAACTGATTCATCCCGACGATCAGCCCAGAGCCGCCGAATATTTTAGTCGCCTGCTTGAATATCGCTCACCTGATCCGTCAGCCAATGTGGTCGAAATCGAAGTTCGCCTGCGGCACCGGAACGGCGAATGGCGCTGGGTCGCCGGGATCGGCAAAAACCTGCTCGACGTGCCGCAGATTGCAGCGCTCGTGCTGACCTTTCACGACATTACCGAGCAGAAGCGGGCGGCAGCGGAACAGGCCCGGCTCCAGGCTTCGCTGCACCGCACCGAAACGCTCGCCGCGATGGGTTCGCTCGTCGCCGGAGTCGCGCACGAAGTCCGCAATCCGCTGTTCAGCATTTCAGCGACGCTCGATGCCTTTGAAGTCCGCTTCAGTCAGCAGCCGGATTATCAGCAGTACGTCAGCGTGCTGCGCAATGAAGCAGACCGGCTCAACAAACTGATGCAGGATCTGCTGCACTACGGCAAGCCGCTGCAGCTTGAATTGCAGCCGACCGCGCTGAGTCAGATTATCAGTCAGGCGATGCAGGCCTGTCAGCCGCTCGCGCAGCAGGCCGACGTGACGGTGGCCGGTCCGACCGGCCCTGATTTCACCGTGCTGGCCGACCGCGAACGTCTGCCGCAGGTCTTTCAGAACCTGATTGACAATGCCATTCGCCATTCTCCGGCCCAGGGGCAAGTGACCATCACGACGCACCGCGACAATCGGGACGAACAGGACTGGATCGTTTGCGAGGTGCGTGATCGCGGCCCTGGCTTTCCGCCTGAACTGGCACAAAAAGTTTTTGAGCCGTTTTTCTCGCGCCGACGCGGCGGGACGGGGCTGGGACTTTCCATCGTGCAGCGCATCGTTGAGGAACACTGCGGCGAAGTCTCAATTGCCAATCATCCCGAAGGCGGCGCGCTGATTACCGTCAGTCTGCCGCTGGACAGGGCCGCGACCGCGCCGACTCCCGATCACGGATCACCCTGACTTCACTGCGATCGCTGGCGTCTTCCCCCGCATTGACTTCCTGCCCGACGATCATGGCCAGAAACAGAATTCTGATTGTGGATGATGAAGCCGGTGTCCGGTTCGGGCTTCAGGACTTTCTGAAGACCAGCGGCTACGAAGTGATTGAAGCCGACACCTGTCAGACGGCGCTGGAGCGTTTGCAGGCTGCGCCTGCCGACGCGGCAATCATTGATTACGGGCTGCCGGACGGCACCGCGCTGGAACTGCTGCCCCGGCTCAAACACCTGTCGCCGGACCTGCCGGTCATCGTGCTGACCGGACACGGTTCGATTGATCTGGCCGTGCGCGCCATCAAGGAAGGCGCCGATCATTTTCTGACCAAGCCCATCGCGCTGCCCGCGCTGCTGACGATCATCGAACGCCTGCTCGATCAACAGCGCACCCGGCAAAAACAACTGGCCGGCAAAACCCGGCAGGCCCGCCGCGCCTTCGACCCGTTCATCGGCACGTCAACGGCAATTCGCCAGCTTGAGGCTCAGGCCCGCCGCATCGCCGGAGTCGAACGCCCGATTCTGATTCAGGGGCCGACCGGCGCGGGCAAGGGCGTGCTGGCGCGCTGGCTGCATCAGCACAGCCCCCGCGCCGACGAAGCCTTTGTGGATCTCAACTGCGCCGGACTGTCCCGCGAATTTCTCGAAACCGAACTGTTCGGTCACGAAAAAGGCGCGTTTACCGGCGCGATTGCCAGCAAGACCGGCCTGCTTGAAGTGGCCCATCGCGGGACGGTGTTTCTGGATGAAATCGGCGATATGGATCAGGCCGTGCAACCGGCGCTGCTCAAGGTGCTCGAAGATCGCCGCTTTCGCCGCCTCGGTGAAGTGCGGGACCGCGAGGTTGACGTCCGGCTGCTTGCCGCCACGCATCAGGATTTGTCGAGCCTGGTCCGCGAAAAAAAATTCCGCAGCGATCTTTACTTCCGCGTCAGCACGATTCCGCTCTTCATTCCCGCCCTGCGCGAACGCCGCGAAGACATTCCGCTCCTGGCCCGGCAGTTGCTCTCCGGGCTGGCCCTGGAACTCGGACGCAGCGACCTTGACCTTGATGATGCCGCCATCCAGGCGCTTCAGTCTTATGCGTGGCCGGGCAACATCCGCGAACTGCGCAACGTGCTGGAACACGCCGTCATCCTCAGCGACCATCATCTGATTACCCGCAGCACCCTGCGCTTTGCGCTGATTTCGAGCGAGCCTGAACCTGGCACGGATTACGACCCGGCGCTGACGCTGATCGAAGTTGAAAAGCGCCATATCAGCCGCGTGCTGAACGAAGAGAACGGCCACGTCGAACGCGCGGCCCTGCGCCTGGGACTGCCGCGCAGCTCGCTGTATCAGAAGCTCAAAAAATATCAGCTTGAAGCTGACCGGCAATGACGGGGCATTCGTCTGAATCTCAGATTCCTGTCTGAAAGATGGAATTTCACCGCCGTTCCTTTCTCAGCCCATCCCGCTAACCACAGTCTTTTCAGTCCGCGATCAGCTTCAGAACTCGTCCATCGCTGCGGCACAGTGGTTGCACTAAGATCAAAGTGTGATAAAGCGGCTACTGGGTTAAGCAGTCCCAAGTGGTTTATCACGCAATCGGTCTGGCGAAGCGGGGGATATTCTGGGGGGAAAGTCTCTGGCTTCGCCAGCCTTCTTTTTTTTGCCCTGAGCTGAGGGCGTGTTTGAGAAGCTGTTCCGGAGCCGCACCGCACTCCGCACTCGCCCGCATCCTTTCAAATCACGAGTTGAGAACCGAAAGTCCGAAATCGTGCTGAGATCTGACACCAGACAGACAGTGGCCGCGACAGACTGCGAGATTCTGATCGTGGATGATGAAGCGGCGATCAGGCTGGCTCTGCGGGAATATCTGGCTCATCGCGGCTTCGCCGTCACCTGTGCGGGTGAGGTCGAAGAAGCTGAAGCATTACTCAGCACACACCGGTATTCCGTCGCCATTGTGGATTTGCAGTTGTCAGGCAGTTGCGGCCAGACCGGGCTGTCGGTGCTGTCCGGCATTCGGGAAAAAAGCCCGGACACGCGCACCGTCCTGCTGAGCGCACACATTTCACCGGAGGCTGAAAGAGCCGCGTCCTCGCTGGGCGTGGATGCGGTGTTGCACAAACCAACCCCCTTGTCAGAAGTCGCCGCCATCGTGGGCGAATTGATCGGTCAGCAGTCATTTGTCCTATGAATCCAGGAGCAGCATTGAGCGGTTCAGTTTCCCTGCTTGACACCATTCTTGAGCCAGGCAGTCTCAGCGCCGTGTGCCAGCCGATCCTTGAGGTCAGCGGTCAGCACCTGTCCCTGTTCGCCCTCGAACACTTCATTCGCGGGCCACGCAGCACAAATCTGACTGATCCGCTGGTGATCTTCGAGTATGCGCGACACAAGCGGGCCGAGATTCAGGTTGACCAGGCCTGCCTGGCCGCGATTTTACAGGCCATCGGCGAAGCCGGTCATCAGCACCCGGTCACCATCAATGTGCTGGCAACGACCCTCAGCCGGGTCCGCAATTTTCCTGAATTTCTCTTCAACCTGGCGGAAGTCAACCGGCTCAGTCCGGCGCGCCTGATCCTGGAAATTGTCGAAACGGAGCCGGGCTGGCACACGGCTCTGCCGCCGGTCATGAAGCGCTTGCGCGAGGCCGGCGTCAGAATCGCGCTGAGCGGCTTCGGCGGGCCTCAGTCGAATTATCGCCGGCTGCTTGAATGCGAGCCTGATTTCATCAAGCCGGATGTCGGCCTGATCCGGCATTCAGGCAGCGACCGGCGGCGGCAACTGATTCTGCAATCAATGGCCGCCCTGGCCCGCGAATTCAATCTGCGCATCATTGCCACCGGCATTGAACACAAATCTGATTACCAGGCGGTCACCGACAGCGGCATCACGCTGGTTCAGGGCTTTCTGTTCGCGGGCCTGCTGCCGACTGACGACAGCGCAGCAGGCGACAGAGTGATTCAGGTTCACACGCTTGCGCGGTGACTGAATCAAGTTCTGTGGTCGTAACCCGGTCTTCAGTCGGCACAAACCAGGCGTCAGCCTCAAAGCTGACGCTGACGCTGCGCTGGTTCTGGGGGGATCAGTCAGCGTCAGCCGACTGAAGGCCGGGTTACGATCACAGGATCAGACCGAACGACAGGTCCTGGGGACAGTCCGCGAGCGTCAGCGAGCGCCCGGGCCTGTTGTCAGGGCGCTCGCTGACGCTCGCGGACTGTCTCAGTGTCCCAGGGTTTTCACCTGCCGAAAGTGGCAGTGAGCAGAGTTATCTCCGTCAGAAGCAGTTGTGTGTGTGGAGGTGTGAAGTTCAGCAGTCGTCCTCAGCCTTTTTTTGATTGCTCAGCCAATCCAGGACAACGTCTCAGCCGTCAGCCGTTCCCCGCCGACCAGCCGCACGAAGTAATCTTCGAGCGTCGCGCCGGTTTCATTGCGCAATTCACTGACCAGGCCCCGGCCTGCAATCCGGCCTTCATTGATAACGGCGATGTCGCTGCACAGGCGTTCGACGATTTCGAGAATGTGCGAGGTCAGAAAGATGGTGACGCCGCGCCCGCGCATGCGTTCGAGCAGGTTCTTGATCGTGCGCGCCGCCACCGCGTCAACGCCCTCAAAAGGTTCATCCAGAAACAGCACCTGCGGATTGTGAATCAGCGCCGCGGCCAGCGAAATCTTCTTGCGCATGCCGTGCGAATATTCCACGAGCAGCGAACGGGGCCGGTCTTCGAGTTCCATCAGCCGCAACAGTTCCGCCGTGCGCGCGGCCACTGTCTGCCGGTCCAGTTCGTGCATCCTGCCGACAAAGGTCAGAAATTCAGGCCCGGTCAGACGCTCAAACAGATTGAGGTCTTCCGGCACGACGCCGATCAGCCGCTTGACGCTGAGCGGGTCAGCCGCCAGGTCCTGACCGAGAATGCGAATGCTGCCTGAGGTTGGCGCGAGCATCCCGGTCAGCATTTTGATGGTCGTTGATTTCCCCGCGCCGTTCGGCCCCAGAAAGCCGAAAAATGAACCGCGCGCAACCTCCAGATCAATGTGATCAACCGCCGTGAAATCACCGAAGCGCCGCGTCAGCCCGGCAGCCACGATGGCCGGTGGCATTTCCTGACTGACAACGGATGTTTCTGAAGCGGTGAGCATGTGGAAATTGCCAGGGGGAACTGAGCCGACCGCAGGCTTCCGGTCAGGCGGACGCGCTGGCGGAGAGCGTGACAGTCAGTTGATTTTGCGGGGCGAGATCTGCGTCAGACGGCTGATCCGGTCAGACGACTGAGAGGTTGACCCGGACTTTTCCCGGCACTGTTCCGTGCCGGAATGACACCCGCCCTGACAACGCGGCCTGAGACGCCAGTAAACCAGCGCGAAGCATCCGGCCAGGGCCAGCAGCAGGAAAATCTGCTCAAGCATAAATCCCACTCAGGATTCAGCCGCCGTTCGCTCGGATCGTTTCGCGGTCCGGCCCGAACCCGGCAACTTCAGTCCGGGCTGAGCCGGGATCGTCAGCGGCGGCTGGGGGGTGTTTATTTGAAATGATCGGCGTTGATCTGGATGTAATCCTGCCATTTCTCCGGCACTTCCTCGTCGCGGAAAATGGCTTCGACCGGGCAGGCCGGCTGACAGGCCCCGCAGTCAATACATTCATCGGGATTGATGTAGAGCTGCGTCGCCGCTTCAAAATCGGATTCATCCTTGCGCGGATGAATGCAGTCAACCGGACAGACATCAACGCAAGCCGTGTCCTTCGTGCCGATACACGGTTCGCAAATTACGTAAGTAGCCATTACCTTAAAATCTCCTTGAAATGAAAGTCTGTGTGACGACAACGGATGACAATCTTTACTACAGCCAGACAGGATTTTCATTTTACAGTTTCATCCCCTGATTGCAAGCTGACCTCAGATGAGCGATGGCGCGCGCCTGCGCCGGGCCAGCGGGCCTGATTTCAGGCTTCCTGAAGAGCTGAGCGCGCGGCTGAGGCGAGAACTTGCAGTCCGCTGACCAGAAAGATTCCGCTCCAGGCCTGCAATCCACCGAAATCTTTCTCAAGCCGCTTGTCGGCCTCCGGCTGATTTGCTTATACTCCGCGTCGCTTAACACGAACCGATCACGAGTGCCCTCAAAACGCTGACTGATTCTTCAGGAATCAAATCCCCGACCTGTCCAGGCCGACAACGACTCCAACATTCCCTCACCGGGAATTGTCTGTCCAGGACTGTAGCTGAGATTTTGAAACTACAATCAACAGGCCACCCCTCACCTGTGCGCCTGACAGACCACTGCATTAACAGAAAGGGAACCATAATGTCTGCTCGAATCCCCAGGAAGGTTCTCTGGATTGATGATGATGCGAACACCCTGCAACTGGGCCGCATCTGCCTGGAAAAAGCCGGCTACTTGTTCCTGGCCGCTGAAGACGGCGAACAGGGAATAGCAGTCGCGGAACAGGAAAATCCGGACCTGATCTTACTTGATTACGCGATGGCCGGGATGTGTGGCAAAGAGGTCTTTGATTTCTTTCGTTCCGGCGGCCCTGAACATCCGCTCTATCACACGCCGGTCATTATGCTGACCGGCCTGAATCACGATGATGCCGAGCGGCGCGACATGCTGCGGCGGGGTTTGTCGGCCTTCCTGCTCAAACCCTTCGGCGCGCGTGAACTGCTCAACGTTATTGACAACGTGCTGATCGGGCATCAGATTCGCGAACGCAACCGCCTGCTCGAACGCGAACTGCAGGATACTTTCACCTCGATGGTGCGGTCGCTGGTGGCGCTGCTCTCGGTCAAGGATCCCTACACGGGCGAACACTCCGGCGTGCTGCTGCACCTGGCTGAACGGCTCGCGCGCAAATGCGGCCTCAATGATGACGAAGTCTTCGATGTCAAAGTCGCCGCGCTGCTGCACGACATCGGCAAGATCGGCGTGCCGGAATCAATCCTGCGCAAGCCGGGGCGTCTGACCGCCGAAGAAAAATCCGAAATGGACAAGCACGTCCTGTATGGTTATTGCGCGCTGGCCGATATTCCCCGGCTCAGCCGCGTGCGCAAGCTCGTCTATCATCATCACGAATGGTGGAACGGCGGCGGCTATCCTGAAAAGCTCGTCGGCGATCAGACGCCGATTGGCGCGCGCATCGTGGCCGTCGTGGATGCGTTCGACGCGATGACCTCTGACCGGCCCTATCGCCAGGGCATGGATCACGAGATTGCCATCGAACGGCTGCGCGCCAGCAGCGGCACGCAGTTCGATCCGTTTGTCGTCGAGCAGTTCACCGCCTGCCTGCGCGAAGGCATGCCCGGCGTCGAACGCGCGGCCAACCTCAACGGCATTCTCACCACCTTTCAATAAGTTTCCTCCCCCATCTGTGTCCACCGGTCAGGGCGTCGAATCATTCGCGCCCTGACCTTTTCCCGGTTCAGCCCGCCTGCAAAAAAAGCAGGTCCTCGCCAGAGTTGAGCAGGATTGCGCAAGACAGCGCTTCCCTGTCCGGCTCACACTGTCTCTCAGTAATCACACCATTCAAGGGAGACAAATTTATGATCAAAAAAGGCGCACCTGTGACTGAACCGAAAGGCCGGCTTGGCGT